>JAPHSI010000139.1 GCA_026193155.1 Sulfurimonadaceae bacterium
ATATTAAAAGAAGCACTAGAGCAATACTTTGAAAATGAGCAAAAGAAACTGCTTGAGAAAAACTTAGAAGATGAAAATGCTATGACAAACCTAGACTACGATGAATTTTGGGATGGTATAGATATATAAAGAGCAATTTTTAACTTCTTTCTTCCAAATAATCCAATAATTTAAAAAGTTCTTCTTGTTCATCTTTTACTTTTTCTTTATCTAGCGTATCTAAATAGTAGCGCAAAAAAGTTTTAGTCGAATACCCACCTTTTATACCTGCATCTTTAAAATACTCTTGTATCATCCTTGACTTACTTGCATTTTTCCAGATTGAAACATCTAAATCATATGCTTTGTAATTAAGAATCCTTGATATCATATCTTTATATTTAAGCTGCAATGCAGACAATTCTCTATCAAAATCATGGAAATATTTTTCCGTATATATAGCTTTTATATCTTTCATTTCAGATAGTTCTTCTGATAAACATGCTCTTTCGTGAATAGCGTCAACATATCTTCCGCGTATCTTTTTTAGTTTATTTTTTAAATCTGTTTTGATTCTATCATTTCTTATTACTTTTAAATTCTCTTCACCTTTTTTTAATTCCGGCTCAAGAGAATTAATAAGTTTTGTTAAAGTGGGAATTGTATTTAGGCATTTCTCTTTTTTCTTCTGATACTGTATGTATTCGGGCTGAACACGTAAAAAAATCATCTCAAATGCAAGATGGGGAACATCCATTTTTTCAGTTACACTATTATAAGCTTTATGTAAATCTTCTATAGTACTTATTTTTTCTTTAATATCTTTGTGCTCGTGCAAAGATGGGTCAAGTCCTTTTAAATTGTTATATGCAGTAAGTAAAAAACGTTTAGATAAAGAATAATCAAGTTGAGCTTTTGTATTTATTATTTCTGGTGGTTCTCCTATAACATCTTCAATATGACTAAAGTAATTTTTCAAGGTTTCACTAACACTATATCTAGGTCCACTTTGTTCATCAAAAAACATTTTTTCATTTTTTTCTTGAAAATTATTTTCTGTTTTTGTTGAGTTTGGCTGTGAAGCTTTAATACTTTTTAGAACATCTTCTTCAAAATCACATTCAACTAAAATATTACTCTCGGGTCCTATATCAAAATCATCCCATACATCAACTGTAAAGTTAATTTTTTCTTTTGTATCTAATATCAATTTCCCTTCCCCGATTTGAGGGTTGTAAAAAAGTATTCGACCTTTTATTTTCATATTGAATCCATACAATTAATTTTTGAATTTATTATATCAAAGTATAGTCTCTTTTTTAATACCTGATGCTATAAAATTATTTTATTACAATTTTGTAACCGTAAATACTTAACTAACAAAATTGTAATATTTTTTCTTCTTAAATTTCCAAAAAAACAAAAATGTAAATATATAAAAGTATGAAAAAGCCCTTATTTACGTAGCTATTAAAGATATACACTGAAAAACAATCCTACGGTATGTCTTATGCAAAAGTATTGATATACAGCTTGCAAATACTGCAAGACATAAGGAGTTTAAGATGTATGAGAGTCAAATAGTAGAAGTAGAAGATTTTAATTTTTGTCATTATATTAATCATTTTGACGAGTATGAGCAAAACTACCCAACTTATGATGAGATGTTTGAGTTTGATGGAGTGGTTGTGGAAAATGCAGATGAAGAGTATTCAGAGTTATAAAGATATAACTATAAACACTATACCTTGGGTTGTTCTGATTTTCATTTTAAATCAGACGTCACAAAAATGGTACACTCACTTTTTTAATATGATAAAAGTATTTATCGCAGGGGTTTAAATTTCAAGTGGTGGACAGAGAGGGATTCGAACCCTCGGTACAGTTACCCATACGCATCCTTAGCAGGGATGTGGTTTCAGCCAGCTCACCCATCTATCCGTTTGAAGATGGAAATTATAGTAAGTGTATCATAATATACAGCTTAAAAATAGTCACATTTTTGAAAATGTCTATAAAATGGCTAAGCTAAATCTGTTCTAGTATCTTTGCAACTACTTCTGATGGATTTTCTGCTTGGTATATTGGGCGTCCGACTACTATAAAATCAACTTTCGCACTTTTAGCATATGCTACATCCGCTACACGTTTTTGGTCACCTGCATCTTCACCGAAAGGTCTGATTCCTGGAGTTAAAGTCATAAAACTCTCCGAAGTTATATTTTTGATAGACTCACTCTCAAAAGCTGAACACACTACACCGTCAAGCCCACTTTCACTTGCAGCTTTTGCAAACTGGTCAGCCTTGGATGCTATAGAGTTTTCATACACTTCTTGAAACTCATCTTCGCTAAATGATGTAAGTGCAGTTACAGCCAAGACTATAGGACGTTTTTCATACTTTTCCAAACGCTCCATTACAGTTTTCATAGCACGCTTACCAGCAGATGCATGTACATTAAACATATCCACGCCAAGTCCCATTATGGATTCTGCTGCATCAGCCATGGTATTTGGTATGTCATATAGCTTTAAATCTAAAAATATTTTAAAATCAGGATTTATTTGTTTGATTGCTTTTAAGAACTCTTCTCCATCACGGATATATGTACGAAGACCCACTTTTAACCAAACATTATGTTCTTTGATTTTGTGGATAAGTTCTAAGTTTTCTTCTTTAGTAGGTAAATCAAGTGCAACGCATAATTCCATAAAAAACCTTGTATAGTAAAATTATGAAATTATAACACTTGAGAACTTAGTAAAAGGTTTTTTTAACCTTTTACCATAGTTTCAATTTTTGCAACTACACTTGGATCTTCAAGAGTTGAGATATCTTGAGTAATTGCTTCACCTTTAGCTATTGAGCGTAAGATACGACGCATAATTTTACCTGAACGAGTTTTAGGTAGACCCGGTGCGAAAATCATATCATCACATAAAGCGATATTACCAATCTCTTTTTTGATAATGTTGTTAATAGCTTTTACTTCTTCAACTTCATCTGCTACACCTTCATCTGCTTTAAGAACGATATATGCGAAGATTCCTTCACCTTTTAACGGGTGTGGTTTACCGACAACTGCAACTTCTGCAACATTTGCATGTTTCTTGATAGCAGCCTCAACTTCAGCAGTCCCCATTCTGTGACCAGATACATTGATAACATCATCAGTACGACCTGTAATAGTGATGTAACCATCTTCATCATAAACAGCACCGTCACCTGTAAAATAAACAGGTTTACCATCTTTTTTAACATCACCGAAGTAAGATTTTACATATCTCTCTTCATCACCCCATACGCCACGGATTTGTGAAGGCCAAGGACGAGTAACACACATATAGCCTGTCTCACCAACTTCTGCTCTCTCACCTGTTGCAGGATCTAAAATCTCAGCCATAATACCAGGTAACGGTAGAGTTGCACACGCAGGTTTGATTGGTGTAGCACCAGGAAGTGGAGAAACTATGTGTCCACCTGTCTCAGTCTGCCAGTATGTATCAACGATAGCACATTTATTTTGACCAACTTCTTCATAGTACCATTTCCATGCCGGTGGATCGATTGGCTCACCAACAGTTCCTAGAACTTTTAGAGAACTCATATCATATTTAGCTGGCTCTTCTTCACCCATTTTGTGTAGTACACGGATAGCTGTAGGAGCTGTATAGAACTGGTTGATTCTGTGGTTTTCAACCATTGCCCAAGGACGACCTGCATCAGGGAATGTAATAACACCCTCAAACATAACAGTAGTAGCACCCATTGCAAGAGGACCGTAAACAATGTAAGTATGACCTGTAATCCAACCAACATCGGCAGTACACCAGTAAGTGTCGTTTTCTTTAACGTCAAATACCCACTCCATAGTCATTTGAGCCCAAAGGATATATCCTGCAGAATTATGCTGTACACCTTTTGGTTTACCAGTTGAACCTGATGTATAAAGTAAGAAAAGTGGATCTTCAGCATCCATAACTTCAGCTTCACAAACAGCAGATTTATCTTTGATTAGTTCATTATATGAATAATCACGACCAGCTACCCACTCAACATCTTCATGATTACGCTCAACTACTAAAACTTTTTTAACAGGTGTTTTACCTTCAAGTGCTGCATCTACAACAGGTTTTAGCATATACGGTTTTTCTTTTCTAAATGCACCATCAGCTGTGATAACAACTTTAGCTTCTGCATCATCGATTCTATCACGTAATGCTTCAGCAGAGAATCCACCAAATACGATAGAGTGAATAGCACCGATTCTAGCACAAGCAAGCATAGCGTATG
Organism: Sulfurimonadaceae bacterium; assembly: GCA_026193155.1. Classification (GTDB taxonomy): domain Bacteria; phylum Campylobacterota; class Campylobacteria; order Campylobacterales; family Sulfurimonadaceae; genus Sulfurimonas. The sequence continues at coordinate 4,274 of JAPHSI010000139.1, forward strand.
CAGCTTCAGGAATCATTGGCATATAGATTACGACTCTATCACCTTTTTTTACACCGAAGTCTTCTTTTAAAAGGTTTGCAAATCTATTTACATTTTTATAAAGATCTAAATAAGTAATAGTTTGAACATCACCTCTATCACCTTCAAAAATGATAGCAGCTTTATTTTTACGAGTATCTAAATGTCTATCTATACATTGCTGTGCAACGTTTAATTTACCACCGTCAAACCATTTTACAAAAGGAGCTTTACTCTCATCTAAAACATTAGTAAAAGGTTCAATCCAATCAATTTTTTCTTTTGCTGCATCACCCCAATAACCTTCATAGTCTTCCATAGCTTTATCTTGAAGCTCATGGTATTCACACATATTTTTAATTGCTGCATTTTTTGCAAACTCTTTATTTGGTTTAAAAACTGGCTTTTTATCTGACATCATTATTTCCTTTTGTTAATTTTAAATATATCATTGCTGTCATGATTGCATCATTTACAGCATTATGGGCGCCCATATTTGGAACACCACAATTTTGTAGTATTGTATCAAACTTCAAATCAATATTTCCTTGAGGAATGAACTCTATTTTCTGATTATAATAGATTTCTGATACCTCAATTTGTTCATTTGGAAGTTTAATTCCAAGTAAAGGTTTTACATACTTATTTATCATCGCTATATCAAACTCTAAGTAATACCCGACTAACGGTCGTGATCCTATAAATTCTAAAAATTCAGGGATAACTTCAAAAGTTGTTTTAGCATTAATTAAATCAACTTCTCTGATCCCATGAATTTTCTTACTTTCGCTGCTTATGTCACAATAGTTTTGTATGAACATTTCAAATGTTTGTGAAGTAAGAATTTTATTGTCTTTTATCTTTACGGCACCTATTGATAATATATCGTCTTTCTTAGGGTTTAAGCCAGTCGTTTCAGTATCAAAGACTACATATTCTCCACTCGTATCTTCTTCAAATAGAAATTTATATTTATCATCTTTAAGACGCTTTAAATCTCTTTTTTTGAAAAATTCACGAAAAAAACTACTAAACATTACACAACCATATTTAAATGAAAGTGAAAACTCGTAAATTTTTTGAATTTATTTACTATTTTAAAACTATCTTTTAACAGATCTCTTTGATTTTTTTCCAGATTAGAAGGATTGACATAGTTTTCATCTTTATCAATACTTTGTGCATCCAACCTAATCGCAATTAACGTATCAAAACTCTCTATTAATTCAGTAGCAAAATTTTTATCTATTACACCTTTATTATTCAACTCTTTTATACGCTCAACAGTATTTGTAACACTTACTTCATATTGTAATGAAAGCGTTCTTATACCATGAACTAAAGCAAATATTCCCCCTTTTTTAATATCTAATTTATTATCGTGTGTTTTATCTGTAACAAATGAACTAAATAACGAAAGTGGAGTCTCAAAACTAAGTACTGCCTTTGACATATGAGCCAAAACATCATCACGCGAATGAAAATTTGTATGTAAATAATTCATTACATCATCTAATAAAGCCTCATTTCCTGCAGCAGCTTTTGCATCTAGTATGATACTTAGTATTTGAAGTTTTGATTCATCCATAGAATTTGCTAAAGTTTTTATAAGTGCCTTATATCCACTTACGTCACGTCTCCAAAATTCATTTGAGACCATTACATCACCTGCACATTTCGGAAAACCTAATTCAAGAAGATAAGAATTTAACTTCATCATAGGGTCTGTAAAAAGTGATACGTCCATACCGTCTTTAATAATTAGTGCATTATCTTGGTCGGTTTTAATTATTTGTTCACCCCTACCTTCACTTCCAAGTACAATAAGACAGCACTCATTTTTCAATTCTTCTGGCATCACCATTGAAAAAAGTTTTTTATATATTTTTATGTTTAAACTAGATACTAATTTTGTTATATATCTTGTTTTCACACCTTTTGTTTTTAAAATTCTTATTACATTGTTTAAATCTTCTTGAATATCTTTTAAATCTTCTACAGTTACTGCTTTATCTATCTGAACAGCAATAAGATGTGAGTGATTAGCAAAATATGACAACAAATCAAGTTGTTCCAAAACTCCTATAATTTGATTATTTTCAGTTACAACAAGCCTTTTAATCTCATTATGAGTCATAATTAAAAGTGCATTGAATAAAAAATCATTTATATCTATTGATATAATTCCTGAAGTAGATATTTTGGATACTTTTTCATTAACATCCAAACCTGAAAGAAGGACTTTCTCTTTTAAATCCGTATCAGTAACAATTTCATATTCATCTTCTTTTTTTACTATTATTACTTTTGCTTTGAGCTTATATTGTTTTTTCAATGCTTCTAAAATAGAACTATTTTCATCCACTAAACAAGCTTCATGCAGATAAATATCCGTCACTCTTGCCATTAAAAACGGTGTGAGCTCGCTTTGTGTATCGTGATGTTTTAAGTTTTGATGACGAGATACAAAATCTTGTAAAAAATAACCTTGTACACGTTTGTCCTGCATAAGATCTAAAAAGTCTTCTTTTTTAATCTCATAACATATTAAATCCTCTTCGACTAAAAACTTTGCTTCTGTTTTTTCATAAATTAATGCATCTGCGTCAAAGCTATCACCTGAAGAATATACATTATGAATTTCATCATCAATATATTCAGTAACAGAGCCTTTAATAATTATGTAAAATGCAATAGAGGGGAGGTTTTTAGAGATTAGAAGTGTGTCTTTTGTATAGTAGGCAATATCAATTTTGCCCATGAGGTTATCCAAGTCTTTTTCACCCAGCAAATCAAAGGGGTGTATGGATTTAATAAGTTTTCTTTGGTCGAGTATACTCAAAAAAGTTCTCCAAAAGTAAAAAAAATAATAGACGGGGAAACCCCATCTATGAATTAGTGTTCAGATGCACCTTCTGCACCGATACCTGTTTGAGATCTGATATACTGAGCTTCAAACATCTCATGTTCATTTTTTGCATTTTGAGAATTATCTGTAATAGAGAAAAACCAAATTGCAATAAACGATACGGTTACTGAGAACAATGCCGGATATTTATAAGGGAAAATAGCTTCTGCATTTCCTAAAATTTGTACCCAAACAATTGGACCAAGTATTACTAATAGTACAGCAGTAGCAAGACCCATTGATCCACCTATTACAGCACCACGAGTTGTTAATTTTTTCCAATACATTGAAAGCATTAATACAGGGAAGTTAGCAGATGCCGCAATAGCGAATGCTAAACCAACAACGAATGCGATATTTTGTTTCTCAAACGCAATACCCATAATAATTGCAACAATACCTAAAGCTACTGTAGCCATTTTAGATACTTGCATCTCTTTCATTGAATCAACTTCACCTTTTTTAAACACTGACGCATAAAGGTCATGTGAAATTGCTGAAGCACCAGCTAAAGTAAGACCAGATACAACCGCTAAAATAGTAGCAAATGCAACCGCAGATATGAAACCTAGGAAGAAGTCACCACCAACTGCGTGTGATAAGTGAATTGCTGCCATATTATTTCCACCAAGAATCGGGCTTCCACCAGATACTGCTTGCTTAGCTACATCTAAATACTCAGGATTTGTATATACCATTACGATAGCACCAAAACCGATGATAAAAGTTAAGATATAAAAATAACCGATAAAACCTGTTGCATAGAAAACTGATTTACGAGCTTCTTTTGCATCACTTACCGTAAAAAATCTCATTAAGATATGTGGAAGACCAGCTGTACCAAACATAAGAGCAACTGCTAGTGAAATAGCCGAAACAGGATCAGATACTAATCCACCAGGACTCATTACTTCAATACCTTTCATCTCAACAGCTTGAGCGAATAAAGAACCAAAAGAGAAATCATAGTGTGCCATAACAGCTACAGCCATGAAAGTCGCACCAGAAAGAAGTAAAAATGCTTTAATAATCTGTACCCATGTAGTAGCAAGCATACCACCGAATGTTACGTAAAGAACCATTAGTACACCAACTAAGATAACCGCTACTTCATAGTTAAGACCAAACAGTAGTTGAATAAGTTTTCCAGAACCAACCATTTGAGCAATTAAGTAAAGAATAACTGTTGCAATTGAACCAGAAGCCGCAAGTGTACGAATTGGTGTTTGACGAAGTCTATATGAAGCAACATCAGCAAAAGTATATTTACCTAAGTTTCTTAAAGGCTCAGCAATTAAGAAAAGAATTACAGGCCAACCAACTAAGAAACCGATTGAGTAGATAAGACCATCGTAACCTTTTAAATAAACAAGACCAGAAATTCCTAAAAACGATGCAGCTGACATATAATCACCAGCGATAGCCATACCGTTTTGAAAACCAGTAATTCCACCACCTGCAGTATAGAAATCTTTTGCAGATTTTGTACGTTTAGCAGCCCAATAAGTAATACCAAGAGTACCACCAACAAAAAGTAAGAACATGATAATAGCTGACATGTTAAGTTCTTGTTTTGCCACTTCACCTTCTATAGCACCACCAGCCATTACAGCTACAGCACCTAAAATTAAAAATAAAAATATTCTATTAAACATATTAGTCCTCTCCAACCGATTTTTTTACAGCGTTAGCTAAATCATCAAACTCACCGTTTGCTCTTTTTGTATATATACCAGTTAATATAAATGCAAAAACAATAATAGCCATACCTATTGGAATACCAACAGTCGTAACTGTATCAGCACCTAATGGAGCTCCAAGTGCAGACGGGTTAAATGCAATAGTTAATATAAAAGTAAAATACACTACTAACATCGCAACTGTTAATTTAATCGAAAAACCACTTCTAGTTTTTACTAGTTTTTGATAATCCGGATTTGCCTTGATTTTTTCAACAAGTTCTTTTTTCATAAAATTTTCCTTTGTTTTTTCTAGAAGTTATAGTTAGCTATAAATCTATACTCACTCCATGATACTGCGCCATTTAACGTAGGATCTACATTTGTTGTTTTTACATAGAAGTCATCTGCAAAGTTACCACGTAGGCGAAGTTGTAAACCTTTAACAGCTTTCATATTATAAATAAAATCAAATCCCATTTCTGAAGCATCATCTTCCGTATAACCATTGTTATCATCCATTGCGAATGTAGCATAGTATCCTACAGCTTTAAGACCTAAATCTTTAAACTTATAAACTACTGCTGCTTTAGTTGCAGTTGTTCCTGCAAGGAACATGTGACGAGTAACCATACCTTGAGTATATGCAGGCATACCACCCCATGGAGAGATAATTGCATTTTCAGTTGTTTCACCAGCATCATTTTCACTTGTTTGTGAATAAGCTATATATCCAGTAAAATTACCAACATTAGCTCCAAATTTAGCTCCAAAATATGTACCTTCTACAGTACCTGCATATTTATCACCCATATCACTTTCACTGATAATTTGAACAGCTGCAAAAGGTTTTACTGCATCGCTTAATAAACAAGTCCAAGATATAGATGCATCTGCGTAGATAGCATTTAATATATCATGTGCCATATAATCCCAAACTTGAGCTTTAAGGGCACCGTTTTTATAAGAAGCTGAAAGAACTGATACACCATCAGTATTTTGTCCTATTGCATATTCACCCATATTTACAAATTGACCAACTTGATTTGATGCGTCAACAGATGAATAACCCGCTGTTACACCAAGTAATCCACCTGCACCGTAAGCACGACCAAATGTACCTTGAGCAAACTTAGTTACATGACCTGCAATTATAGTAGTGTTTGGAATATCAGAGTTAACCATTAAATATGCTTCAAATAAGTTTGGTAACATTCTTGCATCATCAGTACCAGCTAGAGGTGTAGCTAATTTTTGACGACCAGCTTTAAATACAGTATTTCCTGTTTTATACTGTACATATGCCTCACCTAAAATTGAATATGCTTCATTGTTTGGACCAAGTAGAGTTGGGTCTACTTTAGTATAGTCTGTTTTATCACTATCATTAAATAGACCATTAGTAGTGTAAAAAGCAGTACCTAGACTTAAACCTGCATAATCAGCAGTTTCAAATTTTAAATGACCACCAATTGCGTTTGCACTTCTTGTATAATCTTTTTTTGCGCTTCTTGTATCTTCTACACTTCTAGAGATACTAAACTCACGAATCTGACCACTAGTCTTTCCTTCACTGAACATTGTTGATAAATCTTCAGCAGCCTGAACATTAACTGAACTTAAAAGTCCTAAAGTTATTGCACTTAATACTATTCTTTTCATCCCATTCCTTTTATTAGAAATAATTAACATTCTAATAGTAAAATTGGAAAATAGCATGAACATAGCATTGTTGCTATATTTATAATTCTAAGTATGGATTTTAATTATATGTGAATATATGTAACATATCTAAAATTGATATGCTACACAATTACTCACCTGCGGAATCATGTTTTGAAGTGGTCTAGCTTATCTGTTAAAGTCTCTGTCATCTTATTGAGATGATCTGTTGCAATGGATATCTCTTCTACACTTCTTGAATTAGAAATAGATATATCATTGATTTCATTAATACTTTGAATTATATCTTTAATATATTCACTAGTATTTTCAAAATCAACTACAGTCTTATCACTAGCCTGAGTAGCTTTATTTACAATATCGGTAGTGGAATTAATTTTTTCTTCTACCAATGCAGCAGCCGAAGCTAATTCATTCATACCCTCTGAGTTGTTATTCATCTGCTCACTTGCAGTTACGGTTGATTGAACTATAACACTTATAGTAGTATTAATTTCTGTAAGAGATTTTTGAGTTCTCTCAGCTAATTTTCTAACCTCATCGGCTACAACTGCAAATCCACGACCATGTTCACCCGCACGTGCAGCTTCAATAGCAGCATTTAATGCTAACAGATTAGTTTGGTCTGCAATGTCTGATATAACTTCTAATACAGCTTTTACCTGTTCAGTATCGCGTGATAATGTCTCAACAGATTCTGCAAGTTCTACCTCGGCTTGAGCTGAGTGTTGTACTTTTGTTGTTAAAGTTACAATTTCATCTCTAGCTTCTGCTAAAGTACTATTTGCTTCTATCATCTCTACTTTTGAGTCTTTAGCATCCCCTACAGCAATAATTATCTCTTCTTGAATATCTGAAGCTTTTTTTGTTGTCTGGGAAACTATCTCAGCCGATTTTTCTACATTTTCACCGACAGTTGAAGCTGTTACAGATAACTCTTTAGATATAGATGCATTTTCAATACTTGTTTGTTTAGCATTATCAACACTCAGCTGAACTTTTTCTATAAACTCATTTACATTTTTTGCAACATCTTGAAGCTCATCATTACTGTGAATATTTACTCTTTGAGTTAAATCACCGTCACCATGTGCTAAATCAGTTGTTACATTTAAAATATTATTTATAGGTGAGACAATAAGTTTTCTTGCAATCAAAGAAACAATTAATGCTATGATAATTGCTAATATAATTGAAGTAGTGATTGTTTTCATTACGGTAGTAGCAATTAAATCAGCTGCTTCATCTTCTATCACTTTAACTTTTTTCTCAATATTGTCTACATATTGTCCTGTACCTATAATCCATCCCCATTGTTTAAATAAAGCTACATACGATATTTTTGGTTGTGGCTCATCTGAACCTGGTTTTGACCAATAGTACTTAACAATTCCAGAGCCTTTAGTATTAGCTATTTTTGCCATTTCCACAAATAACTTAACACCGTTTGGATCTTTCACGTTTGAGAGGTCACTACCGTTTAACTGAGGTTTTATAGGATGCATAATCATTTTTGGCGAAGTATCATTTATCCAGAAGTAACCACCTTCACCAAAACGTATATTTTCAACTATTTTTAAAGCTTCCTCTTTTGCTTGTTCAATATTCGCATGGGAGGATAAACCTTCAATACCCTTTAGAACAATACTAACATAATTTTTTAGCTTATCAGATTCCTCTTTATAAGCTTGAACCCTATACTCTTTAATACGTTGTTCCGTAATAGAGTTAATGTTTGAGACTGACTGAAATAAATTTGCAACTGATAATATAATTATTGTTGCAAGTATTATATGTATGATTTTCGTTGATATTTTAACTTTCATAGCATACCCTTTTTAATAGTATTTTTTCTACCACTTAAGGTATCATAACATAATAATTATATAACTATTACTAATTTCACAAAATTTAACTAAGGTTTTTCAATCATATATCCCATACCTCTAATATTTAAAATAACATCTTCTTTTAAACTTTTTTTAAGTCTATTAACTTCAGCACGTATAGTTGCATTATCAACAAAGGAGTCTGTCCATATATAGTTAGTAAACTGTTCAAAGTCCACAACCATCCCACGATTCCTTGCTAAAAGGTCAATTATTTGAGACTGTCTTTTTGTCAATGTTTGAGGCTCATTATTAAATAATAAGCTGGAGTGTTCTTGGTCATAAGAATAGTTTTTAGATAGTCTCAGATGTACACGAGGTGTATCATTTGATATTTTTACCCTATCTATTCTTAAAGCTAATTCTTTTAGATGAAATGGTTTTTTTAAGTAATCATAGCAACCTAAATCATATGCACGTGAAATATCTTCTATATCAACTAAAGCACTTATATAGATAGCAGGAGAATGAATTTTTAATTCATGAATCTTTTCTAAAAAACTAAGCCCATCCATCCCAGGCACATTAATATCTAAAATCAATAAATCATATGCACTCTCTTTAATAGCCGAGAGTGCTTCTAGCCCATCAACAAAAGTTTGTACTTTATGTCCCTGAGCCTCCAAAAATTCACAAATAGATTCATTTAACATCAATTCATCTTCTAATAATAATATTTTCACCCTATTCACCTATCATTTTAAATACATATGTAAAAGTAGTTTTATTTTCATCTGAACTTACCTTAATCAAAACACCCTCTTCATCACAAATATTTCTTACCATTTGAAGTCCAAGTCCAAAACCCTCACGATTTTTTTCTTCTCTATAATATGCTTCAAATACTTTATCTACTTCTTTTATAGCCTTTGATTTACTAGACATGGAAAATTCTAAGTTTGAGCCAAGCTGTTTTAAACTAACATCTATAATCTCGCCTGCTAAAGTGTATTTAATTGCATTTGTAATTGTATTATCAACTATACGTTGTAATTTTGTTTTATTAAAATATATATGTAAGTTATCTGTAGGTGTATTATAATTAAAACTAACTTTAGACATAGTAGCTACATCTTTAAAAAAATCTATTCTATAACTTATATAGTTTCCAAAATTAATCATAGTTTTTGGATATTCTACCTGATCTTTTTTTACTAAATAACTTAAATCATCATAAATGCTAAATATATTTTTTACAGCAGCTTCTATTTTTGATAAATGCTTATCTTTTGGATGTTTCATAGTATATAGCTCTATTGAAGTCAGAATTACACTTAGCGGAGTATTCGTTTCATGTACAGTGTAGCGTAAAAATTTTTTTTGGGCATCAAGTATCTCTTCTGAGAACTCTTTTTCTTTTAAAAGTTTCTCATTTGTTTCTTGTATGTTGAGTGTCTTTTTTTTAACCTTATCCTCTAGATTTAAATTTAAATCTCTAAGAGTCTTTTTTTGTTCACTAATGGTATCAACCATACTATTTGCATAACCCACCATTATTTTAAAATCTTTAAAAAATATTTTTTGCGGGTCTAACACATACTCTTTGTGTGCGGTCTCTTTAAAAAAATCTAAAAAAGCCTGAATATCTCTTTGTAAAATATGATTATGTATTTTATATAACCCTAAAACTATAGCAAATAAGATAAATGCCAACGTAGCAATTGCTATTGTATTTTTAATTAGTATTGTTTTAAGTTTCTTCTGAGTTTCTATATATTTTGTATTTGATTTATTACTTAAATCATCTTTTGATATAGCCATCTCTTTAAGAAGTGTTTTTTCATAATCCAAATAGTTTTCTTCAATCAATAAAAAAGCAAATACAATAGTGAATAAAAATATAATAAATGTAGTAAAAATATTAGCTTGCTTTATAGTTACACTATTTGTTTTCATCGTAAAATATCTATATATTTTATCAATAATCATTCTTTTAGAATCCTTTTGAACTTTTAAAGTGCTAGTTTACTAAAATTGTGTTTAAAAAATTTAACTATAATTCCAAATAATAAAAAAAACACCAAATAAGGATTTAAAATGTTTGGAAGAACAGAACTTAAAACATATGACTTATCTCAAGAGGAGATTAATAAATTTCAATACGCAAAAGTAGACACTGCCAAAGGTGTTATTTGGATTAAACTACTTCCTGAGGAGACTCCAAATACTGTTGCAAATTTTGCACATTTAGCAAATACAGGTTTTTACGATAACCTAAGTTTTCACCGTGTTATTCCGGGTTTTATGGCTCAAGGCGGTTGTCCTCACGGTACTGGTACTGGTGGACCTGATTGGGCTATCCCATGTGAGACTGATAAAAATACTACTAAACACTCTCGCGGTGCACTATCTATGGCTCATGCAGGTCCAAATACCGGTGGAAGCCAGTTTTTCATCACTTTTGTTCCTACCCCACACTTAGACGGTGTCCATACAGTTTTTGGTCTTATTGAAGAAGACGATGCAGACAGCTTTGCAGTTCTTGATAGCATTGAGATGCAAGATGCAATAAACTCAATATCTGTAGTAGAATCTAAGTAATGATAAGAAATAACCTCTCGCCGATAGGCGTAGCTTTAGTGAGAGGAATTATAAAGTAGCTTTGCTGCTTTATAAGAAGACAATATGCTGGTCCACATATGTTGTAGCGTAGATTCACACTTCTTTTTACAAAAGCTACAAAAAGATTATCCACAGGAGAAGCTTACAGGCTTCTTCTACGACCCAAATATACATCCATACTCCGAATATAAATTACGCTTTTTAGATGTACAACGTTCATGTAAAAAACTAGGTATTGAGCTACTTGAGGGTGATTATGATTTTGAAGCCTGGATGCAAGCTGTCCGAGGTTTGGAAAAAGAACCTGAAAAAGGTGCAAGATGTGAAGTATGTTTTGATAAGCGCTTTGATGTTAGTGCTAAAAAAGCCCTTGAACTCGGTGAAAACAAAATCACAACTACCCTACTTGTAAGTCCTCTGAAATCTCAAGAACAGCTAAAGAGAAGCGGAAATGCTTTTTATGAAAAGTACGGCGTTGAGTTTATAGCAGTTGATTATCGTTCAGGAGGCGGGACACAAGACCAATCCCGTGTCACTAAAGAAGAACAACTATATCGTCAAGACTACTGTGGATGCTTATACGGTCTAACGATGCAAAGAGAACAGCAAAACAGGTTGATGGATGAGATGTTCTCTAGCATCTCAGGTGCTATGCTTCCTGCCTCTATTGAAGAGAGACTTGAATTTTATAAACACAGAATGGATTTAGAAGACAAAGGTGTAAAATATAAAATTATAAAACAAAAGTTTTTAAACTACAGACAACTATCTTCACGACTTATTAAAGGTAAAAAAGAAGTTATCCCCTCTTATACTCTTGCATATTCAATTTTAGCAAGGAAAAAAACACAAGGGCGTATAGAGTTTGAACATGACAATGTGTTTTATTTAAATAAAGATGAGATAAAATTAATCACATTAGATTTCTATAATAAAATTGCTTCGACAAACTACAAAAATACTTTTGAAATGATTTTTAGTGAAGAAAATTTTGAAAACGAACTAAAAATAAGAAATTTAATTTTAAATAATACAAACAATTCATTAATGGACTTAAGTCCCGTAATCATCGTGGATTATATACCTGATGCAAAGATAACTTTAGAACTAAATGCAAAAATTTATGAAGATACAAAAGAGAAACTAATCATTCTATAAAGTTTTTTTAGCTAGAATATCCAAAATTATTATATAAGGCTGTTTTATATGGTTATGGATGTAACTCAAATTCAAAAAATTATTCCACATCGCTATCCCTTTTTGCTAGTAGATAGAATCACAGAAGTAAATATAAATGACAACTTGGTAGGCTACAAAAATGTAAGTATAAGTGAGCCGATTTTTCAAGGTCACTTTCCAGGTCATCCTATCTATCCAGGTGTTATGATACTTGAAGGTATGGCTCAAGCAGGTGGAATTTTATCGTTTCAGAGTATGGAGATGACTGAGGAAGAAGCTGCAAAAAAAGTAGTTTATTTTATGAGCATCGATAATGCAAAGTTTAGAAGTCCTGTTAAACCTGGTGATAGACTAGAATATAGAATCTCAATAATAAAACAAAAAGGTTCTATCTGGATGCTAAGAGGTGAAGCATACGTTGATGATAAACTTGTTTCAGAAGCTGATTTAAAAGCTATGATTGTTGATAAATAATAAATTATTAAAATATAAAGGTTTTAAATATGAGTAAAATATCACCACATGCAATCATTGAAGATGGAGCTGTAATTGGTGAAAATGTAGAGATAGGTGCCTTTTGTTTTATCTCTAGTGAATCAACAATTGGAGACGGTACTACTATCGCCCACGCTGCTTGTATATACGGTAAAACTACTATCGGCAAAAACAATAGAATATTTTCTCATGCAGTTCTTGGCTCAATACCACAAGACTTAAAATTTAACGGTGAGGATGTTGAGTTAATAATTGGCGATAACAACACTATTAGAGAATTTACACTACTAAACCCTGGAACTGAAGGTGGTGGGAGTAAAACTATTGTTGGAAACAACAACCTTTTAATGGGTTATGTACATCTGGGTCATGACGTTATAGTAGGAAATAACTGTATAATTGCCAACAGTGCTGGAATTGCCGGTCATGTGGAGATTGGGAATAATGTAGTTATCGGAGCTGGTGGAACTGGTGTACATCAGTTTTGTAAAATTGGTGACTACGCAATGGTTGGAGCAGCTTCAGCATTAACTCAAGATGTACCACCTTTTTGTATGGCTGAGGGGAATCGCGCTACACTACGTGGCTTAAACATAAATGGCTTAAGACGTCATATGGAACGTTCTGATATCAATGAGATAAAATTAGCGTACCGTAAACTTTTTGAAAGTGGGCAACCATTAAAAGATACAGCTAATGAGATTTTACAAAATACAGAAAATAATTATGTAAAAGATATTTGTAATTTTGCGATAGAAACTAAAAGAGGTATACCTTATGAAAGGAAAACCAAATGATTGAACGAAAGTGTAGTTTTTGCGGTGCAAATGAAAATGAACACAATCCCATAATCTCTGGAAATGGCGTTTATATATGTAAAAATTGTGTAATATCTGCATATAAAGTGATGTTTGGTGATGAACAAGAAAACGCAACTGATTCTACCGAACTGGTAGATGCAGTTGATAAACTTATGACGCCTAAAGAGTTAGATAACTTCCTAAGTGATTATGTGATTGGTCAAGAACGTGCTCGAAAACTTATAAGTGTAGCAGTATATAACCACTATAAACGTATATTTAAAAATGATACAAAAGACGATGACGATACTGAAATTGCAAAATCAAATGTACTTCTTATAGGACCTACAGGTAGCGGTAAAACTCTTATGGCACAAACTATAGCAAGAGTTTTAAATGTACCGATTGCTATTGCAGATGCTACAAGCTTGACTGAGGCCGGATATGTTGGTGAAGATGTTGAAAATATTTTAACTAAACTAATTCAAGCAGCAGACGGTGATATTGAAAAAGCACAAAAAGGTATTGTATTTATTGATGAAGTAGATAAAATATCTAGGATGAGTGAAAATCGTTCTATAACACGTGACGTTAGTGGTGAAGGTGTACAACAAGCACTTCTTAAAATTATTGAGGGTGCTGATGTAAATATTCCGCCAAAAGGTGGAAGAAAACATCCAAATCAAGAGTTTACTACAGTTAACACAACCAATATATTATTTATTTGTGGTGGTGCTTTTGATGGTCTTAATGAAATTCTTAAGAAAAAACAAGGAAAAAATGTACTTGGATTTGGACAAGAGAAAAAGACTAAAAATGAGCAAGAGACTACATATGCTATGGTTGAGCCTGATGATTTGGTAAGTTATGGTGTAATACCTGAACTTATAGGTCGTTTACCTATCATAGCTTCTTTAAATGAGATTAGTGAGGATGATATGGTTCGTATTTTAACAGAACCAAAAAACTCTCTTGTAAAACAATACAAAAAACTTTTCTCAATAGATAATGTTGAGTTGAACTTTGAAGAGGAAGCCCTTAAAGCTATAGCTGCAAAGTCAATTAAACGTAAAACCGGTGCACGTGGTCTTCGCGCTATTTTGGAAGAGAATATGATTGATATTATGTATGAACTTCCAGAATATAGCGGATATGAGGTTTTAATAACAAAAGATGTTATTGAGAATGAGGCAGAGCCTGTATATATAAAAAAACAAAAAACAGCATAAGGTTAAGAGATGATATTTAACAAACTAGTAGGACTTTTTTCAAACGATTTATCAATAGATTTAGGTACAGCAAATACAATTGTAATTGCTAAAGGACGTGGTATCATTATTAATGAACCATCCGTTGTAGCTGTAAAAACAGAAAAATATGGTCAACAACGTGTACTAGCTGTTGGTAAAGAAGCTAAAGAGATGGTTGGAAAAACACCAGGAAACATCAGAGCTATCCGTCCAATGCGTGATGGAGTTATTGCAGACTTTGATATGACTGAAAAAATGATTCGTAAATTTATTGAAAAAGCACACGGACGTTCAGCTTTGGTATCTCCTCGTATCATTATCTGTGTACCTTACGGATTAACTCAGGTTGAGCGTAAAGCTGTTCGTGAATCAGCACTTAGTGCAGGTGCACGTGAAGTTTTTCTTATTGAAGAACCAATGGCAGCAGCAATTGGTGCTGGTGTTGAAATTCGTAATCCACAAGGAAACTTGGTTGTAGATATCGGTGGTGGTACTACTGAAATCGGTGTTGTTTCACTTGGAGGTTTGGTACTTTCAAAGTCTATCCGTGTAGCAGGTGATAAAATTGATCAAGCTATAGTGAACTACATCCGTAAAAAATATAATCTTCTTATAGGTGAGAGAGTAGCTGAAGATATTAAAATAAACATTGGTACTGCAGTAGCTCTAGAGACTGAACTTGCCATGGTTACTAACGGTCGTGATCAGGTTGAAGGTCTTTTAAGCTCAGTTGAGTTAACAAGTGAAGATGCGCGTGAAGCTATGCGTGAGCCACTTCGTGAAATTGGTGAAGCGCTACGTGATGTATTAGAGCAGATGCCTCCGGATTTAGCAGGTGATATTGTTAATCACGGTATTATTTTAACAGGTGGTGGAGCATTAATTCGCCAACTTGACAAGTTTTTATCAGATATTGTAAAAATTCCTGTATTTGTTGCTGATGAACCACTTTTAGCTGTAGCGCGCGGTACCGGTCGTGCACTAGAAGAAATAGACTTACTACAAGAGCTTTTTGAGAATGAATAAAGAGCTACTTAGCTTTTTTTTAATATTTGTAGCACTCTTTCTGGGTGCTATGTACTATACTAATATAATACAAGAACCCTTTATATCAGCTCTTAATAATGTAAAGGCAAGTTATCACAATGCCATTGAGTATGCTTCTGATAATATAGAAAGACACTTTTTCCAAGTGGAGCGTATAGACGAACTAAACGAAAAACTATCAAAATACGAAAATAATCACCTTGTAATGCAACAATTAGCTTCTGAAGTAAATGATCTTTTTGCCGTAAATAAAACAAGGTTAAGAACGAATCCAAAAGTGGAACTTGTCCGTGCTATATCGTATAAAAGATTTGGTGATTTAAACAAACTCTGGATAGAGATGGAGGATTTCAATTCTTCTAAAATATATGGTCTTACTTTTAATGAGTTAGTAGCAGGGATAGTAATCTCCGATGGCAACAAACCTCTTGCTATTTTAAACAGAGATATAAAATGTACATATGCAGTCTATGTAGGAGATAAAAAAGCTCCGGGTGTCGCTAACGGTAATGATGAAAAAAATATTATGGTTGAGTATATCCCTTCATGGTTTAAAATTAAAAAAGGCGATCTTGTAATAACTTCAGGACTAGATGATATATTTTTTAAAGGTTTAAAGGTCGGAACCGTACTTTCAATAACAAAAAGCCAGGGTTATCAAAGTGCTGTGGTAGTTCCTTTTTATGATTCAAATGAACCTAGTTACTTTCAACTTATAAAATCAGCAAAATGAAATATATATTAATATTACTGAGTATATTATATTCCATATTACTATCTGATGAGAATAAAACAGAAAAAATAACTGTTGGCTTTGGCCCATATATACAATCTCAACCATATAAAAATGTAGATGATTTAATCCTTGCATCTCCAGTATTCTTCTATGATAACAATCTTATTTATGTTCGTTGGACTAGGTTTGGTTTATATTTTTTAGGAAACTCTTCAGAAGAATTTTCATGGGGCTTTTCTCTAACTGCACAACCTAGAACTAACCGCTATTCACCAGATGACTCTTTTGAAATGAATGGTTTAAGTGAAAAAGAAAATTCTTGGGAAGGTGGACTTGCATTCTCAGCAAGTTTAAATGACTCATATATAGAAATTATGTATCTACATGATTTGCTAAACAAGTACAACTCATATATTGCTAAGGTTGAACTTGGATATTCTTTAGAATATGGAAAAATATCATTTTATCCTAGTATAGTATATACATACCAAAACTCAGATTTTTTAAATTATTATTATGGTGTCTCAAGTAATGAAACTCTAACTTCAAACTACTCAATGTATACTCCAAATTCAGATTTTAAATTTGCAGCACAAAGTTACATAAACTATAAAATTAACAAAGATTTATCTGCTTTATTTAATGTAAGAATCGATTTCCTCTCAATAGAAGCAAGAAACTCACCTTTAACTGAAAAAAATTATTATTACTCAGGACTTGCCTCTTTAATTTACACATTTGAATATTAGACTCATCATTTTTTAAGTGCCTTTTGGCTATAATCGCATAATTTTATATAGATTTTCTTCAAAGGTAAAAGATGCCAAAACGCACCGACATAAATACTATTTTACTTATTGGTTCCGGTCCGATTATAATCGGTCAAGCTTGTGAGTTCGACTATTCTGGAACTCAAGCTGTTAAAACTCTAAAAGAGTTAGGTTACCGTGTAGTGTTAATAAATTCTAACCCTGCTACTATTATGACAGACCCTGAGTTTGCAGATAGAACTTACATTGAACCGATTAAAGAAGATGTTATTGCTAAAATCATAAAAGAGGAAAATGTAGATGCAATCCTTCCAACTATGGGTGGACAAACTGCACTAAATGTAGCAACTTCTATGTATGAAAAAGGTCTTCTTAAAGGCATTGAGTTTTTAGGTGCAAAACCAGAAGCTATTCATAAAGGGGAAGATCGTTCTGCATTTAATGAAGCTATGATAAAAATTGGTATGGATTTACCAAAAAGTGCTAATGCTTATAGTGTTGAAGAAGCTATCGAAGTAGTAAAAGAGATTGGTTTCCCTGTAATCTCAAGAGCTTCATTTACTTTAGCCGGTGGTGGTAGCGGTGTAGCATATAACATGGAAGAGTTTAAAAAACTAGCTCAAGAAGGAATCTCAGCTTCTCCTGTAAATGAGATTGAAATCATGGAATCTATGCTTGGTTGGAAAGAGTATGAGATGGAAGTTATCCGTGATAAGGCTGATAACTGCATCATAGTATGTTCAATTGAGAACTTTGACCCAATGGGTGTTCATACCGGAGATTCAATAACCGTAGCACCTGCTCTTACATTAACAGATAAAGAATACCAAAGAATGCGTGATGCTTCTTTTGATATTTTACGTGAGATTGGTGTAGACACAGGTGGAAGTAATGTTCAATTTTCCATCAATCCAAAAGATGGTCGTATGATTGTTATTGAGATGAATCCTCGTGTATCACGTTCATCAGCTCTAGCAAGTAAAGCTACAGGTTATCCTATTGCAAAAGTTGCAACACTTCTAGCTGTCGGATTCACTCTTGATGAAATTACAAATGACATTACTGGGACTCCTGCATCGTTTGAGCCGGTAATTGATTATGTAGTTACCAAGATTCCACGTTTTACGTTTGAAAAGTTCCCAGAAGCACAAAGTACACTAAGTACAAGTATGAAATCAGTCGGTGAAGTTATGGCAATCGGTCGTACATTTAAAGAATCTATTCAAAAAGCACTTTGCTCACTTGAAACAGGTCTTTGTGGATTTGACCCCATTGATGCAGATATGGAAAAAATTAAACACGAGATTCGTCGTCCAAATGCCGACCGTGCACTTTATGTAGCTGAAGGTTTTAGACGTGGTATGAGCATAGAAGAGATGTTTGATACTTGCGCCATTGATCCTTGGTTCTTATATCAAATAGAAGAGTTGATAGATGCAGAAAAAAATATCACTAAAGATATTTTAACAAATCCACAAACTATGCGTAATTTAAAAGCTGACGGATTTTCAGACAAGCGTTTAGCTCAACTTGTATCTAAAAACTCTAATTCTACATGTACTGAAGAAGATATAAACAAAGCTAGAAAAAATCTTGGCGTCTCACTTGAGTATAATGAAGTTGACACATGTGCTGCAGAGTTTGAAGCTTTAACTCCATACCTATATTCAAGTACAAATATAACAAAAATTCCTGTCACTAAAAGACAAAGTGATAAGAAAAAAGTTCTTATCATAGGTGGAGGACCAAATAGAATCGGTCAAGGTATTGAGTTTGATTATTGTTGTGTTCATGCTGCTTTTGCTCTTAAAGAGATGGATATAGAAACTATTATGTACAATTGTAACCCTGAAACAGTTTCAACTGATTATGATACTTCAGATGTACTTTATTTCGAGCCTATTGACTTTGAACATGTTCGTGAAGTTATTGAGCAGGAAAATCCAGATGGAATCATTGTTCACTTTGGTGGGCAAACTCCACTTAAACTAGCTGATAGTTTAACTAAAATAGGAGCTAAAATATCAGGGACTCCTTCTGCAGTAATTGATCTGGCAGAAGATAGAGAACAATTCTCCGATTTTGTAAACAAACATAAACTTAAGCAACCTGCAAATGGCCTTGCAAGTACAAAAGAACAAGCTCCTGCAATAGCGGCAAGAATTGGTTATCCCGTGCTTGTTCGCCCTTCTTTTGTTCTTGGTGGACGTGGCATGAAGATAGTTTACTCAGAAGCTGAACTAAATGAATATATGGAATTGGCTATCAGCGTATCAAATGAAGCTCCTGTTTTAATAGATAAGTTTTTAGACCAGGCAATTGAACTTGATGTTGATTGTATTAGTGATGGTAAAGATGTTTATATAGGCTCAGTCATGCAACATATTGAAGAAGCAGGTATTCACTCTGGTGATTCTGCATGTTCACTACCTCCTGTAAACTTAAGTGACGAGATGATTGCCAAAGTAGAGAGTCAAACTAAAGTTATAGCACTTGGACTTGGAGTTCGTGGACTTATGAATGTTCAGTATGCTATTTATGAGGGTGAGATTTACCTGATAGAGGTTAATCCTCGTGCATCTCGTACGGTTCCTTTTGTTTCTAAAGCAACCGGTATGCCACTAGCAAAAGTCGCAACTCGGGTTATGATGAATGAAAGTTTAAGAGATGCCCTTAAGTATTACGATAAATACAATATTGTAAAAGAAGACAATGATGTATTAAAACCTGAGCTCAAAGGTCATATATCTGTTAAAGAAGCAGTATTCCCTTTCCATAAACTATACGGTGCTGATTTAACACTATCTCCTGAGATGAAATCAACAGGTGAAGTTATGGGTGTAAGTAAAAACTTTGGAATAAGCTTTGCAAAAGCTCAACTTAGTGCAGGAAATAAAATACCAACAGCAGGTACTTGTTTCTTAAGTTTTGTAGATACAGATAAACAGCATGCCGTAGAAGTCGCTAAGGGACTAGTTCGCCATGGTTTTAAACTTGTTGCTACAAAAGGAACTCAAGAACGTCTTGAAGAAAATGGTGTAGAATGTGAACGTATCTTAAAAATTTCAGAGGGTCGTCCAAATATTGAAGATTCAATGAAAAATGATGAAATTGCCATGGCTATTAACACCTCTGATAATAATACTGCAAAAAAAGATGCGGTGGTTATACGTCAAGAGGTGCTAAAGCGTTCAATCCCTTACTTCACTACTCTAAGTGCTGCTCGTGCTTTAATTCTTGCGCTTGATGAGATGAAAGATGATTCATGGTCAGATGCAAAAGCAATACAAGATTTCTTAGTATAAAATCACTAGTCATCTTAACTCAAACCGACACTACAGTCGGTTTTGTGTCACAAAACCATATCAAACTTTCAAAAATAAAATCACGTCCAGAATCAAAACCTTTTATTAAAGTGTATAATTCATTATCTCATATAAAAACGAGAGTTCCAAAAAGTAAAAAAAACCTTGTTCGCAGAAGCAAAAAAACAACATTTATAGTAAAAAACACTGCCTTTAGAATAGACGCAAGTTATAAAAATTCTCAAGTTCTTAGAGACTTAGAATGGCACTACTCAACAAGTGCAAATGAAGTCGGTAAAAATTTTCAAAAAGAATTTTGCGAAGATAAAACAGATATAATTATAGAAGATAAAAATGGTTTACATGAATTAGCATCATCTAAACTTTTAAAAATAAATGACTGTAAAATCAGGAGTCTAAGATGAGTAAAGTTTTTATGGCCCTTTTAGTAGGTATGTTTGTGACTTTTATAGTGGACTTTTTTCTTTTTTTAGGAATAAAACTACACTATATAGATGCCAATGAGATAAATCTTTACTACAATATTTTATTCGCAGATCATCAAAACTTTTCTTTTTTCTTTTTATTTAGTGGAATATTTGGTTTTATTATCATATATATAGAGAATAAAAAGCTTACTATTTTCATAGTTTTAAGTTTAACTATTTTAGCTATACTTCCTTTGTTTAAACCTATTGGTAAGTCTCTAGGTGAAGCTATGTTTATGAAAAAAGGCATAACCTATAAAGATAGTCGTTTTAGCTTCTACGGTGATGTTTATTATGACGGCAGAGATAGCATTACATTTTACGACTATGAACTTCAAAAAATGATTTTATTAAAGAAAAAGGATTTGAAATAATGAAACACATATCTAGTATATCCAGCGGAATGGCACTTGGAAGTGCTGGGATTGCGATGATGAGTATACTAAGTGGATGTTCACAGCAACAAGAACAACAAGCGCAAAATAAATTCTTGGTAATAGAACAACAAACAAACGGTAAGTACAAAGTAGTTGAAGAGATGCTAACACAGGGTGAATCCCGTGCTATTATACGACAACGCGATGCAAACGGAAATATTACTGAACGGTTTATGAGTGAAGCAGAAATGAAAGCTCTGGCTGAGCAGGAATATGCAAAAGTTCAAGATGGTTCAAGCGAAACAATACAAAATGGAAATGCAGATGCAGGTATGGGTCTTGCAGGAACTATCTTGGCAGTTGCTGCAGGTAGCTTACTTGGTAATATGATAGGTAATGCACTGATGAACAATAAAAACTTTGCAAAGCGTTCATCAGCTGTGAATAAAAGTGCATATAGTCGTTCAGCTGCTGCTAAATCTACAAAGAAAAGCTCAAGTAAAAAAAGTTTTTTTGGATCAAACTCTAAAAGCTCAAGTTATAAAAGATCAAGTGGTGGTTTTTTTGGAGGATAAATAAGTGATAAAACTGCAAAAACTAAACCCTCTTAATGATTCTACACTTGAAGAGATAGGCTTTACTTGGCATACAGATAGTGATGGCAGCAAATACGTGAATAACGAACTAGTAGTTATATCACAAAATGAAGCTGAAGCTTATTATAAAGCTGCAAATGATATATACGATATGTATGTAGAAGCAGCTCAATACGTTATAGAGAATGATTTGTTTTTTGAACTGGGAATCCCATTTAATCTTATAGAAATGATTAAAAAATCTTGGGAAAATGATGTACACTGGCATATATATGGTCGTTTTGATTTAGCTGGTGGAATTGATAGTAAACCTATAAAATTAATAGAGTTTAATGCTGATACTCCAACAGCACTTTTTGAGACTGCCTTGCTTCAGTGGGCACTTCTAAAACAAAATAATATGGATGAAAATAAACAGTTTAATAATGTGTACGACGCAATAAGTGAAAACTTTAAACGTTTAATTACACTTTTTGAAGATACTTCTACTTTTAATAAAAACTATGATGGATGGAAAATATTATTTTCATCTGTAGAGGGGAATGATGAGGAAGAAGCTACAACAAAGCTGCTCCAACAGATAGCCACAGATGCGGGATTTAATACAGGATTTGAATTTTTGCAAAATGTTAGTTTTGATGAAGAGGGCATCTATAATTCAGAGGGAGTGCTTTATGAGTACTGGTTTAAACTTTATCCATGGGAAGATATCGCTCATGACGAGCCTGAACTGGCAACAACACTAAACTCTATAATGCAGAATCAAAAAGCCATCATTCTAAATCCGGCATATACCCTGCTCTTTCAATCTAAAGGGATGTTGAAAATTTTGTATGACCTATTTCCTGAATCACCTTATCTTCTTCGTACATCCGACAAGCCACTTGAGGATATGAAACAGGTTGAAAAGACTATGTTCGGACGCGAAGGTGCAAATACAAAGATTATAGATGCAAATGGCAGTGTTTTAAGCTCCACAGATGGAGAATATGACAACTACAAAACAATATTTCAAGAATATGTAGAGTTTCCTAAAGATGAAAATAAGCAGAAATATCAGGCTGGTGTATTTTTTGCATATGAAGCTTGTGGACTCAGCTTTCGTAAAGGTGGAGAAATTTTAGACAATATGTCTAAGTTTGTGGGGCATATAATCGATTAAGATTATTTTGCCTCAATTGCTTTAGTATCTTCGTCTAATCTAAAACCTTTAACAAATTCTAAAAAGAAAACCAAAAAGATTGATAGAATAAATCCTGTAATAAAAGCAACTACTACTATAAGTTTTTTCTTTGGCTTTGCTGGATAATCATGGATAACATATTCCCCGACTAAAGACGAGTTTTGAACATTTAAACTTGAAATTTTATATTTTAAGTCTTCAATTCTTTCTTCTAACTTCAACTTTTTAGTTTGAAGTGTCTCTTCTATTGTGTACTGAAGTTTTCTTATATCATCATCATAAAGATTCTTCTTTTGACGTTCTAAATTTGGAATAGTTTCAC
>JAPHSI010000220.1 GCA_026193155.1 Sulfurimonadaceae bacterium
GCTGTAAGTGATGGTTCAGCCATAGTTGTTGAAAAACCTATGGCAAAAGCAAAGGAGTAGATAATTACATGTGAATCATTTTGTGTTAGCTGTAATGCCATCATCTCACCAAGTGAGAACAGACCCATCTCTAAACCGACTATAAAAGCATCTAGTCCTATGATAACCAGACCAAATCCTATTACTACATTTCTAAAGTTTTCAATTGGCTTTTTTAGTACTACATATTGAAAAAATAAAATAACCAAAAGAATAGGTGCAACATCTCCGACTACAGCTAATATGCCTTTTAAGATATTTATAATTGAGAAGTCGTACATAGCTGCAGCTTCAACCGCCTGTACAGCTACTTTAGAAACTTCTGTGGAGGCTTCAATAAATTGGTATACAAATATACCGTAAAACTGAACAAATATCATAGGAGTTAAAGATGCAAAAGCGATTAGACCAAAACCATCTAAAACAGGATTTCGACCTTTAATTGTTGAAGCTAATCCTATACCAAGAGCGGCAACAAGGGGAACGGTTACGGTTGAAGTTGTAACACCACCTAAATCAAATGCAAGTCCAACAATCTCATGAGGTGAAATTGTTGTAGAAGCTACGACCAGAATATAACCTGTAATGATGTAATAATGAATTGGATGACCTTTTATAATCCTCCAAACACCTAATACAATTGCGAATCCAACAGAAAATGCTACAACCATACGAAGGGTAAAAGCATCTATACGACCACTACTTATTGCGGCTGCTTTTTCGGCAATAACAACAAGGGCAGGTTCAGCTACAGTTGTACCAAAACCTATCATAAAAGCAAAAAGTATTATCCATAAAGTTGAGCCTTTATGTGCAAAATCTCTGGCTAAACCTTCTCCGACAGGAAAAATTCCAACTTCAAGACCTAATAAAAATACAGCTAAACCGACACCTACTATTGTTAAACCGATAGTAGTGCTTAACCAATTATCAGGAATCGTTTGTATAATCGCTAGTTGAAAAAATAAGATTACCAATACAATCGGTAATAAATCTCTAAAAGACTCTTTAAGCAATTTTAAAAAAGATGCAAAGTTTAACAAATTATGTTTCTCCCTATTTATATTTTATATGCAATTGTAACCACTTCATCTTTAATTATTATTTTATATAATAAAAATACTTTAAAGTTTAATGCTAAATTAGAAAATTTATTGTAAAATCACGTTTGTAATTCAAGGACAGCTGGCCGAGTGGTCGAAGGCGCTCGCCTGGAACGCGAGTATAGGGCAACCTATCGAGGGTTCGAATCCCTCGTTGTCCACCATTAAAGGTAGAAAATATGGAAGCAAGTTTACTTATTGAAACAATAGCAGGTTTGGTTATTGTACTTGGAATATTGTTATTTATATTTCTAAAACCAAAAAACGTAAAAAAAACAAATACAATAAATATAAAATCTTCAAATAACTCAGATAAAAAACTAGATTTAGATTCACTTAGACATATTATTAGAAATAGAGTCTCTACAGAAAAACAACTCTCAGAAGCGGTAGATTTAGTTATAAAAAACTATGGAAAAATTCCTGGTAAACTCGGTCTTAGATTAAATCCAAAGTTTGATGCATATATGGAGATATTAATAACATTATGCAGACATCCAAATACGAATAAAAATATCATACTAAAGTTTGACAAAGAACTTACTAGACTCAACCCCGAGTATAAAAGTGAGATAAACGATGCAATAACAAAAGGCTTAAACTCTAGAAAATAGAGTTAGCTGTTTTTGTTCAGCCCTTTAAATGCGTTGATGCTAATAACAAGTCTCGGTAGTAAAAGAAGGTCTGTTGCAAGAGCTACAAGCATAGCTACAACTGTTAGTAAGCCAAAGTATATGGTTGGTGTAAACGGTGATAGAACCAACACTAAAAAACCTATTGAGATAGCAAGTGAAGTATAAGTCATTGCATGACCTATGCTTGTATGTGAAGTCTGCATAGCGTCTATATAATTTCCTAGTTTTAAGTACTCTTTTTTGTATCTATATAAATAGTGTATAGTATCATCCACTGCAATACCGATACTGATAGATGCTATTGTTATTGTCATCATATCAAGTGGTATAGAGAACCATCCCATAAATCCAAATACAATTCCTATAGGTATAATATTCGCAATAATTGCAACCAATCCAATGCGAAATGATTTAAAAAGAGCCCAAAACATAACAAATAAAAGAATAACCATAATGCTCAAGGTAAGTATTTGAGACTTGAAAAGACTTTGAAGCATATTATTATAAAGTAGCATTAATCCTGATAGATGTATATGCTCCTTTTTTATACCTACTTTTTCATGAAGTTCAGTCCTTATCTTTTTTAAAAGATCATCTCTTCGCAAATCAGGATTGGAATCAACAATACGTATGGCAAACCTTACTTGATTATCTTCTATACTAAGATATGGTCTTAAAATCTGTTTTTTTAAATCATCAGGAAATTCGTTGTATAAAAGAGCGAGCTGAAAATTTCCTAGGTCTTTGTTGTCATTTATACTTTTGCCGACTCTTAAGACAGTTCCAAAAGAGAGGACTTTTCCAAGTTCAGGTATTGATTCCAAATAGGCATGAATTTTTTCTATTTTTTGCATCTTATTTGATGTGAACCAGTATTGATTTTCCTGTTCTTTATTTTCAAACTCATCTTCAAACTCATCTAACATATCATCTTCAAATTTTTTGATGTTTTGTGTTTTTGGAATCTGTTGTATTGATGTATCTTCGATTAAATCTATTGTTACATCAAGAGGTGTAGTACCTCCTAATTGTTTATCTATAACACTCATACCTTGGTATATTTCTGTAGAAGATTTAAAGTAGTTTATAAAACTATTTTCGACTAATAGTTTTGAAGCGCCGCTTATGCTAAACACTATGATTACAATAGTTAGAAAAAATATAGCTGTATAATGTTTTTGAACTATATTTGATAAAAGCTGAGTTATTGCAAATTGTTTCTCAAACGTTTTATTTGGAGCTGATGGTTTTAAAAACAGCATTAGTGAACCAAATAAAATATAGGTTAGAACAAATGAAAGAATTAAACTTGTACTCATCATCCATCCAAGATTTATAACAGGCAATATTCCTGAAAGTACTAAAGATGAAAATCCTGCGATAGTTGTAATAACAGCGAAAAAGGTAGGCTTTGCCATAGACGAAACTGTTTCTAAAACTAAATCCCTTTGTACCAGTTCAGTTTCTTTGGATGCTAACTCCCTATATCTAACGATAAGATGTATAATAATTGAAGTTGTAAGAATTAATTGAAAGGATATAAAGTTAGAAGATACTACGGTTACCTCCCATTCAAATAAACCAAGAAGACCTATTGATGAAATAATAGATGCAAAAAGAATAGTGAGTGGAAGCAACACCCATTTAATCTCTTTAAAAACTATATATAAAATCAAGATTAGCAGTAAAAGGACAATTGCTCCATAGTTTTTCAAATCATTTTTGACATAGGTAATCATATCATCTGCTATCATATTCGCACCGCCGAGAAACATTTGTGCATCTTCGCGGTACTTATTCATAATAGAACGAACTTCAACTATATTTTGATGGCGTATATCTTTTGAATAGTTGTCTTTTAGATTAATCATGATAGAAGTTGTTTTAAAATCAGGGCTGACAAAATTTTCAATATACAAAGGATTATTTAAAAGCTCTTTTTTTACTTCGTTTTTGTCTATGTCTTTATCTTCTAAAGTTTTCGCACCGTTCGCTAGTTCCGCAAAAGATAGCTGTGATGTTTGTAGTAAAGGGATATTCACAATAGAACTTACCGAATCAACAAGTGAAAGTTTTTTTAGCTCAGAAGATATTTTTTTGATATTTTTTATAGTGCTATCATCAAGGAGATATGATTTTGGGGTGTATGCTATTACCAGTAAATCTTGTGATTTGTATCTTTTATAAACCTCCCTTGAATAAGCAAGGTCTTTATCGTCTTCTAAAAGTAGGGTTTTAGCAGATGCATCTACTTTTAGATTAAAAGCTTCATATGCTAAAAAGCTAACAAGTAGAAATATAAAAAATAGTACATATTTTGGGTAGTTAAGTACAGTACTGTTATATATATTTTTTATCATGCTTGTTTTTTAAGTTTAATCAGCAGTTCATCAAAACTGTGTTCACTTAAATAAGAGCTAAATTGAGCACGATAACTTTGAAGTATACTTACATTGGCAATCTCTAAATCATAGATAAACCATTTATTTTCTTTATTTTTATAAAATTTATAAACTATAAGAGTACTTCCTGTATCACTATCGACAGTAGCTTTGACAAAAATACGGTTTTTATTGTTTTTTGTTGACTCTTTTACATTTGATGAAGTGCCTTTTAGCAAATCGATTCTATCAAGGTAAAAATCTTTTATATAATCTTCAAAAACATCGGTAAACTCTTTGTATTGTTCTTTAGAAATAGAATGTCTAATATTTTTGTCTAAAGAGAGTCTGGCCATTAATTTAAAATCAAAAAGATGGATAACCTCTTTAATAATTTTATCTCTTCTCATTTGAGCATTGTTTTTATCATCATTTAAAATTTCATAAAAGTTATTTGATATTACAGCCATTTTGTCAAAAAGGAGTTTTTCATCGGCACTTTGTGCGTTAAGATATATTGGCAAAAATATTGTGAATAAAAAACTAAAAACTATTTTCATGCTATTCCTCTATAAGTTTATTTCTATTTTGTTCGTAAGCATCTCTTATAAACGGATAAAGATCAAAAGAACCTTTTGTTATATCTTCATAAGAAGTATCACTTAGTGAATACTCATTAACCTCTTTATAGCCTCTTACTATTGTATAAACAGTGTATGATACCATAGCATCGTTAATTTTTAAACTAGCATGATATGTTGGATTAAAATAATTATCGGTAATATTCCCAAAGAAATCTCTTATATTATATTGACCAAAAAATGGCATAACTATAGGAAAACCTGAACCGACACCGTAATATCCAAGTGTTTGACCAAAATCTTCTTTATGAGGTTTTATTCCAAACCATTCGTCTGCCACGTCAAACAAGCCTAATATACCTAGAGTGGAGTTTGCCAAAAAGCGTATAGTCTCAGTAAAAGAATAATTAAACTTTAATTGCAAAAGGTTATTTGTTACACTTACGGGATAGTATAAATTTTCAAAAAGATTATAGATAGATTTTCTGGCAACTTGAGGCACTACGTATCTATAACCGTCTGTTACCGGTTCAACTACATTTATCATCAACATATCATTAACGTCTGTCATGAAACGATTATAATGTACTAGGGGATCAAATACCTCCGTAGCAGATGGTTTAGATACAAGTTCCTTTTCAAATTCATCTTCGAAACCATTATCAACAAAATCTCCACCAAATAAACTTAGTGAAAATATTAATAAAAATGTGAACACTATTTTCATATATTAATTTACTTTCCAATGCTTTATTATTTATGTATTTTAGCTGATTTTTGTTACTACTTTATTAAATTCAAGTCTATATTTTTCTCTTGGCTCGTTTATCCTATAACCAAATGTTAGGATTAATGAGACCTCCTCCTTAGATGTGTCGAGCTCAAGTGTTTTTTCTACATCTTCTTTTATAAAGCCTTCTATAAAACAACTGTCTATTCCAATCATTGCTGCCGTAGTTGTCATATTCGCAGATGCGATGTATGTTTGCCTGCAACACCACTCATATATAGCTCTGTCTTGTGTAAATTTTTTATAAAAATATCTTGTAACAAAGTTCATCACCTTGTCTTTTAAATACTCTTTAAACTTGCTAATGTAGTTTTTTGTATCATCTTCAGCCAGTCCACGCCTTGCAAACATTGCATTTACATAGTTATCGTCTTGTACAGCTGCTGTTTTAGCTAGGACTACTACTAAATGTGAACAAGAGTCTATTTGATTTTGGTTCCAACAATTTGGTTTTAATTTCTCTTTTAGTTCCTGATTTGTTATGACCAAGAACTTCCAAGGTTCCATACCGAATGATGAGGGTGATAATCTTGCACTCTCAAGTAAGAAATCAAACTCCTCTTCCGGAATTTTTTTATCTTTATCAAATATTTTACACGCATGACGAAAGTTATATGCCTTAAGTATATCTTCTTGTTTTATCATCAGATTATCCTATATTTTATTAGGCATATGATACCATAAAGAATGAATCGAATTAATGTAAAAAACATAGAAGATGAAAAGCTCAAAGTATACCATCAGATGCGTGATAACGCCTTTGATGAGTTAAACTCTTTTGTTGCAGATTCTCCAAAGGTCGTAAATATACTTTTACAAAGTGATATACAACTAAAAAGTATACTGGCTACAAAAGAGTATTTTGAAGAGTTTACAGAGCTTATAGAAAAAAGAGATGATTTAGTTTGTTATGAGGCTACAAAAGCTCAGATGCAAACATTGGTAGGACATAAAATACACCACAATTGTATGCTTCACGGTATTAGGCCAAGA
>JAPHSI010000101.1 GCA_026193155.1 Sulfurimonadaceae bacterium
AAATGAATCCGGAATATTTTTTGCACTTTCATTTATTGCTTTTGTAAAGTTATATATATTTTTTTTATCTACACTTAGCCCTGCTGCCATTTTATGTCCGCCAAAACCATTTAAAAAATCATTGTTTGCCGCTAAAAGTTTATAAATATCAACTTCGCCAATACTTCTTGCACTCCCTTTTGCTTTTTCATCTTCAATATTAAGAACTATGCTTGGTCTACCGAACTTGTCCGTAAGTCTTGAAGCAACTATCCCTACCACGCCTTCATGCCAATCCTCACCGGCTACGACAATAATTCTGTCAGATTCTTTTACAGATGATATAGCTAGTTTAGTCGTATAAGCTTCTGTTTCTTTTCTTTGCTCATTTAAGGTGTTTAGTTGATTAAAAAAGTTATATGAAGTGTTTATATTCTCAGCTCTAAAGAAGTTTAGTGCTATGGATGCATCCTCTAGTCTTCCTGCGGCATTTATACGTGGTGCAATTGAAAATGCTATGTCCTCACTACTAATATACGGCTTGTTTATAAAATCTTTAATAATGATAGATGCTGCTCGAGAAGAGTTCATTAAGACTTTTAACCCCTCTTTTACAAGTGTACGGTTTATATCTATAAGGGGCATTACATCTGCAATTATAGCTATAGTTAATATATCTAAAAATTGTTTCATATTTATATCTAGTAACAACTCTTTTTTTAAAAGACCTAAAAGTAGCCATGCTACTTGTGCCCCACATATCTCTTTAAATGGATATTGACAATTTTTTAGTTTGGGATCAACTATAGCATATGCATCTGGAAGAGTATCACTTGGAGTATGATGGTCTGTTATGATTAAATCTATGCCACGTTCTTTACAAATCTTTGCTGCTTCTATAGCAGTTATCCCATTATCTACAGTGATAATTAAATCTGCATCTATTCTATCTAGCAGAGTCGGACTAACACCGTAACCATCAGTAAAACGATTTGGGATAATAGCATCTAGTGGATAAGGTATTTGAGCAAAAAAGTCACACATAATAGCTGTAGCCGTAACGCCATCCACGTCATAGTCGCCTACTAATGTAATTTTTTGATTAGTTCTTATAGCTTCAGCTATTCTAGAAGCTGCTTTGTCGGCATCTTTTAAAAGGGATGGATTTGGAATTTGAGAGAGAGTTTTTTCTTCATCAAATCTCGAGCTTAAAAGCTCGTAAATTTTTTGTTTATCTAAAACTTGCACTTAGTGTGCCTCTACTGAAGCCTTAACAAATGCAAGTATAGAAGGGTTTGGACTTTGTAATCTTGATGTGAACTCAGGGTGGAATTGAACACCTAAGAACCAAGGATGGTCTTTTATTTCAACAGTCTCAATTAAACCGTTTGATTCACCTGTAACTATCATACCTGCTTTTTCTAACTGTTCACGATAAGCCGGATTTGCTTCATATCTGTGACGATGACGTTCATAAATGATTTTTTCGCCGTTGTATGCTTTTCTTAAAATTGAACCCTCTTTTGTCTCACAAGGATATTCACCCAAACGAAGTGTACCTCCCATAGGTGAGTTATGTGTACGAAGTTGCGCTTCACCGTTTTGATCTAAAAAGTCAGAGATAAGGTAAATCATAGGATTTTTAGTATTTTCATCAAATTCTACAGAATTTGCATCTTCAAGTCCTAAAACATTTCTAGCGTACTCTACAAGTGTTAGCTGCATACCAAGGCATATTCCTAGATATGGGATTTTATTTGTACGTGCATACTCTATCGCTTTTATTTTACCTTCAACACCGCGGTTACCAAATCCACCTGCAACCAAGACAGAATCACAATCTGCTAGAAGTACTTCAGCTCCCTTATCCTCAATTTCTTCAGAATCTACCCAGCAAATCTCTACTCTCGCATCTAAATGAGCTCCTGAGTGAATTAGAGATTCTGTAAGAGATTTATAACTCTCTTTAAGTTCAAGATATTTTCCAACAAAACCTATAGTAGTTTTACCCTTTGGTTGTACTATCTTTTTAACTAAGCTATCCCATTCTTCCATGTCAGGATTAAGTTCACCTAGTTCTAACTCTTTTGCAATAGGATTTAAAATACTTTGTCTCAAAAAGCTCATAGGTACATCATAGATAGATGCCGCATCGTTAGCTTCTATTACTGCATCTTGATGAACATCACAGCTCATAGCAAGCTTTTTCTTAAATGATTTTGGAAGTGGATTTTCACTTCTTGCAATAATCATCTGTGGAGTAATACCGATACGACGAAGTTCCTGTACAGAGTGTTGAGTAGGTTTAGATTTTAATTCACCGGCAGCTTTTATGTAAGGAATAAGTGTAACATGAACAAAGAAAGTTCCTGCTACGTCTTCATCATGCTTCATTTGACGAATAGCTTCCATAAAAGGTAAACCCTCTATATCCCCAACTGTTCCACCTAGTTCAACAACTAAGATATCGTGACCCTCACCTGCTTCTTTTATGCGGTTTACAATCTCACCAACGATGTGAGGAATAACTTGAATAGTTTGCCCAAGGTATCCACCTGCACGTTCACGTTCAATTACACTAGAGTAAATTTGACCCGTGGTAAAGTTTGAACTTTTTAAATAAGAGGTATCTAAAAAACGCTCATAGTTTCCAATGTCCAAATCAGTCTCTGCTCCATCTTTTGTAACAAAAACTTCACCATGTTCTAAGGGGCTCATAGTACCGGGGTCAACATTGATGTATGGATCAATTTTTAGCATTCCTACTTTTTTGCCAGAGTGTTTTAGTAGTGTACCAATACTAGCAGCCGTAATCCCTTTTCCAAGAGAACTTAAAACCCCTCCGGTGACAAAAATGTATTTAGTCATGCTAATTAATCTCCATTGTTTAAATCATAATCGCGATTATATAATAAGTGCACTTAAAAAGTTATTTAGATATACTATTATAGAAAACAAAAATAGGGGATTGTGTATTAAAAATGGATAAAATTTTATTTATGGTTGTATTAGCACTTGGTATTTCAACAGTGTTAAATCTTCTGTTTAAAAGATTGGGTGTATCACAAATTATAGGGTATATTTTTACGGGAACTATATTGGCATATAGTTTTGGTCTTCAAAAAGCAAGTCACTCTAGCACATTAGAGCATATAGGTGAGTTCGGTATAGTTTTTTTGATGTTTACAATAGGTTTAGAGATATCTCTTGCTAAGATGAACAGTATGAAAAACGAAATTTTTGGAAATGGTTTTATGCAAGCCACTTTTACGGCTATAGCAATATTGATAATTTGTTTTTTTATATTTAATCTAAACTTTATAACTTCTTTAATAATTTCAACTGCTTTTGCTTTATCCTCAACCGCGGTGGTTCTAAGTTATTTGAAATCATCTAAAGAGATATATGCACCTTATGGACAAAGGGCTACCGGCATATTAGTTTTTCAAGATATTGCGGTAATTCCACTTTTAATTTTGATTGGTTTTTTAACAAACGAAGCAGACCAGTCTGTATGGGTTATATTAAGAGACACATTTATAAGTGCATTAATAGTTGTAGCGATTTTATTTTTTATAGGTAGAAAAATTGTTTCGTGGTTGCTCCACTTTTCAGCTTCTTCAGAAGAAGATGAGTTGTTTATGGGTAGTGTTTTATTTATAGTTATAGGTGCATCTTTACTCGCATCTTATTTTGGATTTACATATTCACTTGGTGCATTTGTTGCAGGTATGCTTATAGCCGAAACAAAATATCATCATAAAGTTGAATATGATATAGCACCCTTTAAAGACATACTGTTAGGTACATTTTTTATTGTTGTAGGTATGAAAATTGATATATTTTATTTTGTAAATAATATAGCACTTATTATTGGTATATTTTTTCTTGTTTTATTACTAAAAACAGCAATTACATTTTTAGTACTTAGAATATCATCAGATAATTCTACATCATTAAAAACTGCTCTATCTATATCTCAAGTCGGTGAATTTTCATTTGTAATTTTTGCAGTAGCAAGCATGGGAGGATTAATTGATAAAGAATTAGAATCACTTTTACTTTTAATAGTAATTTTCTCTATGATGATCACTCCTTTTTTCATTTCACACATAAATGGTTTTGTAGATAGTTTTATAAAAGACGATAGTTATGTACTGCTTGATGAAAAAGATTTTAAATCACGTCAGGGACATATTATAGTCTGTGGTTACAGTGATATAGGTAAATCGGTTGCAGAACACTTAGACGAGATGAATCTCCCATACGTAATAATTGATAATAATCCAAAAAATGTACAACTAGCTCTTAAACAAAATAAAGAGGTTTATTTAGGGGATATGTCAGAGCTTTCTATGATTGAAGCACTTCATACTGAAAGCTGTGCATCTGTTATTGTTACATTAGATAATATTGATAAGAAAAAAGCTGTTTGTGAGACTATACGTGAGTATACCAAAGATATACACCTAATAGCCAAAGTTGTATCTCAAGAGGAGAAAAATAAACTTAGAGGTATAGATATCGATGTTAT
>JAPHSI010000093.1 GCA_026193155.1 Sulfurimonadaceae bacterium
ATGCGAAATGTGAATACTTTTCATCTTCGATTATATTACTTAGGCTAAACATAGCATCTATTATTACTGCCACACTCGAAGTATAGGTATTGTCAGATATTTCAGCTTTTGTTTCAAAGTCCATATCACTAAAGTTCCATACACCGTTTTTATAAAATTTTTCAAGTGCAATATTTATAAATCTTTGAGCTTGGATAAGATAAATGTCTTTCCCCGTATATTTGTAGGCACTAAGTATTGCATCTGCCAAAAATGCATAATCTTCCAAGAAAGCTTCTATTTTAGGAGTCTTATGAATAAGCGTAGTATGATATAGTTTTTCATCTATATACATTGTCTTTAACAGCTCATTTAGTGATTCAACGGCAATTTTATTGTATTTTTCATCAATTCCACCTAGGATAAACAACGATTTTATCATCATAGCAGACCATGAAGTTTGAATTTTTTTATCAATAAAAGGGTATTCTCTATCTTTACGAATATTTTGTAGTAGGGTTTTTATTTTTGAAAACTCTTTAGGAATATCTGCATCTATTCTAATAATATTTTTACCTTCAAAGTTACCACCTGCTGTAACATCTAACAAATTAAGTAAGTTATCTGCATCCTCAATATTATTTTTTTCTAGGGCATTTTTAACTTCATCATATGTATATACAAAATAAGAGCCTTCCTCACCTTCACTGTCGGCATCACTTGCTGAGTAGAAAAGTCTATCTTCACTCATAAAGTTCAGCCAAAAGTCAGCAATGCTTTTTGCAATATTTAAGTGTTGTTGATCTTTATAAATCAAGTAAGTTTTAGTATACACTTCACACAATAAAGCATTATCATAAAGCATTTTCTCAAAGTGCGGTACTAACCATTTCTCATCAACACTGTATCTGCAAAACCCACCGTCTATCAAGTCATATATACCGCCTTTAGACATATTTTCAAGTGTGTCTAAGAGCATTGCACGAGCAGCTTTGTCATCATAAAGTCTGTCTATTGTCAAAAGTGTATTTAAAGTATTTGCTTGTGGGAATTTTGGAGATACTGAAAAACCACCGTATCTAGGGTCATAATTGTTTTTTACTTGATGCATAAAGTTTTTGTAAAAATCTTCTTTTAAGAGTGTAGCTTCTTTTGGATGTTCATAATGGTTTATGAAACTCTCAACTTCATCAGCATTTTTATAAAGTTGCTCATCATTTTCATTTACTTTTAAGGCTATAAGCTTCGTAAGTTCTATAAATCCCATCCCCTCTATTGAGCCTGCTCTTGACTCTGGCGGTATATAGGTACCTGCAAAAAAAGGCTTATTTTGTGGTGTACAAAAAATTGAAGTGGGCCAACCACCTGGACGACGATTTAAAAGCATATGTACCTCTTGAAAATGTTTATCTAAATCCGGTCTCTCTTCTCGGTCAACTTTTATTGATATAAAGTTTTCGTTTAGTATTTTTGCACATTCTTCATTTTCAAATACATTCTCTTCCATAACATGACACCAATGACATGATGAGTAACCTATACTTATAAATATGGCTTTATTCTCTTTTTTTGCTTTAAGAAAGGCTTCATCGCACCAAGGGTACCAGTCAACCGGATTGTTTTTATGTTGTTGAAGATATGGAGAATCTTCATATTGAAGTTTATTTGACATTATAATTATCTACCTTATATTTATTTAGAAACGTATTTATGTTATTAATTGTCTGTATTTTAGGTAAATAATATTAATATTATTTGAAAAAAAGTTTTCAATATATATTTTTAGTTATAATACTTTTTATGAAAAGAAGAGACTTTTTATTTACCACAGTATTGACACCGGTATTTGCAAAAAAATTATTGGCTAATGAAACTGATGTATATTTGAGTAATGAAGAATGGAAAAATTTAGTAAGTCTAAACCTTAGATTGAAAAGATTAAGACGTTTTGTCGGATATGCAAACTTTAATATTATCTCATACACTAGTGCACTTTATTATGCTAGAAACTATAGTAAAATTGGGGATTTTACAAAAAATGAGTTATTATTAATGGATAAACTTTTTCATGAAAACCCAAATAAGTACGGCTTTTTTGGTATAAAGACATGTATGCATATTGAGAATGAAGTTCTTTCCAAAGATGTAAGTAAAATCCCATATACAGGACATTATCTGTTTAAGGGTCAACCAGAAAGTGATTATAAAAATTTACTATCAGATGTTGGTCCCACTCTTGTCCTTACTTCAGGTGTTAGAAATGTTATAAAACAGCTAAGTCTTTATATAAATAAGATTTATTATTTACACGGAAACGTAACAGAAGCGAGTAATAGTATTGCACCGCCTGCATATTCATATCATACAATTAGTGATTTTGATGTAGGAATAAAAGGTTGGGGGTATAAAAATTTTACTGCTGATTTTGCTACAACGGATGAGTTCTATAAAATGAGAACGCTTGACTATATTAGTATGAGATATGATGAGAATAATAATGATGGAGTAAGATTTGAACCTTGGCATGTTGAAGTTCTTTAGTTTACTTTTATTACTTACAACTACGCTTTTATCTTCAAATAAGCATTATGACTTTGAGTTGATTAAAAAAGGTATAGATAATAATAATACACTTTTAGTTGTTGGTGGTATACAAGGTGATGAACCCGGAGGTTTTATATCCGCTTCTCTTCTTGCTACACACTATGAGATTACAAAAGGTTCTGTATGGATAGTTCCAAATCTTAACTTTTACTCCATTATAAAGCGAAGTCGCGGACCTTACGGTGACATGAATAGAAAATTTGCTGATTTGTCTCAAAAAGACCCTGAATATAAAATAGTTCAAAGAATCAAAAATTATATTAAAGATGACAGGGTAAAACTGGTAGTAAATTTACATGACGGAAGCGGATTCTATCGTCCAAAATACATTGATAAGCTGCATTCACCTTATAGATGGGGACAATGTTCTATTGTAGACCAAGAGAATATAGATGCAAAGTATGGGAACTTAAAAGAGATATCATCTCAAGTCGTAAAATACGTAAATAAAAACTTGATGAAAAAAGAGCATAAATACCATGTTCACAATACTAGAACAAATGAGGGCGATGAAGAGATGGCAAAAAGCCTTACATATTTTGCTATAAATAATTCAAAAGCCGCTTTTGGTAATGAAGCAAGTAAAAGTTTAAGGACACATGAAAGAGTATATTATCATCTTTTAGCACTTGAAAAATATATGCAGATTATGGGTATAGAATACAAAAGAAAATTTAATATGAACTCAAGAGGTGTATATGCAGCCATTAATAATGATATATACATATCTTTGTATGATAATAAAATAAAACTACCTCTTAGTAAGATTAGAAATTATTTAAGATATTTTCCAATTAAAAAAGACCAAGAGGTAGAATTTCGTGCAAGCAATCCATTACTAACAATAATAAAAAAAGACAATGAATACACAATTCAGTATGGAAATAGAAGGTTGTCAAGGCTAAAAGCTGATTATATGGAACATGATGAGTTAAAACCGGAAGTTGAATTTCTAGTTGATGGAGAGCCAAAAAATGTAATGTTTGGCGATATTATTGAAGTCAATAATAAGTTCTTAGTAAAAAATGATGACGAGTATAGAATAAATGTTATAGGTTTCTCTAATGAAAGAAAAAAAGAAACTGATATAGACATAAAAAAAGATCAAATAGCAAAAAGATTTTCTATAGATAAAAGTGGTGATATATATAGAGTGGAATATTATAAAGAAGATAAATTTGCAGGAATGGTTTTAGTAAAATTTAAAAGTTAACACTTTTTTTATTATATATGAATATAATTAGAGATAATTATTTGAGGATACTATATGAAAAAACTATTACTATTATTTTTTACAGCTATTACGTTAATGTCAGCTCCAAAGTTTTTGATGCCAGAAGATGCATTTAAAACCAGTGCTGAAGTAAATGAAAAAAATCAAGTAGTTGCTAAAATAGATATAGCAAAAGATATATACTTATATGAAGAATCTATAAAATTAGAGTTATCTGATGGTAGTGGTTTGTTGATATCAAATGTAGATAAACCAAATGCAGTTGATCATTATGGTGATACGGCATATACAAAAAGTCCTACTTTTATAATAGATTTGGAAAAAAAATCAGATGTAAGCGGTGTTCAAGAGATTGAACTTAAAATTTCATATCAAGGGTGTTCGGAACAAGGTCTTTGCTATGAACCCTATACAGATGCTTTTAAATTAAAAATCAATACTAATAAACTTAGCAATAATGATACACAATCATTAAAAACTTTAGATGTAAAA
>JAPHSI010000031.1 GCA_026193155.1 Sulfurimonadaceae bacterium
GGAATCCCGCCTTTTAATCCACTTATAAAAAAAGCTAAAAATCTTCAAAGTGAATATGATGTTTGTTCAGATACACAAGCTCTGAAAATCTGGATAAGCGGCACAAATGGAAAAACGACAACCACTCAAATGATGCAGCATCTACTTAAAGATAATGGTGGTGTTGCAGGTGGAAACATCGGTACACCTTTAGCAAACTTAAACGCAGACGCAAAA
Source organism: Sulfurimonadaceae bacterium (assembly GCA_026193155.1). GTDB lineage: Bacteria > Campylobacterota > Campylobacteria > Campylobacterales > Sulfurimonadaceae > Sulfurimonas. The sequence goes on from JAPHSI010000031.1 coordinate 217, forward strand.
ATATGGATTCTTGAAACCAGTTCATTTACAATGCACTATACAAATAAAGCAACTCCAAATATATATGTACTTCTTCCAATAAAAGCCGACCATCTATCTTGGCATGGAAGTATGGATGAATATGAAGAAGCCAAGCTAAAACCTATAAAAAACATGAGTGAGGGTGAAGTTGCCATAGTCCCAAAAAAATATGAAAATATTAAAACATCTGCACATGTAATAAGTTACGAGAACGAAAATGATTTAGCCGAATATTTTGATATAGATGCAAATAAAATAAAATTTAAAGGTGCTTTTTTAGCGGATGCACTTTTAGCTATGGCTGTTGAGAAGATACTATTTGATAAGCTTGATTATGAGAAAATAAACAGCTTTGAACTTGATCCTCACAGACAAGAAGAATTTAGAGATTCAAAAGGCAGACTTTGGGTAAATGATACAAAAGCTACAAATATAGATGCAACAATAGCTGCGATAAATAGGTATAAAAATTCATTTGTACATCTAATTCTTGGCGGTGATGATAAGGGTGTTGAGTTAAATGAACTATTTGATGAACTTAAAAATTATAATGTTAAGATTTATAATATAGGCTCAAATAAAGACAAGTTATCCGACTTAGCAAAAGAATATAAAGTAGCTTTTGTTAAATGTAAAAACTTGGTAGATGCAGTACAAAAGATAGATGCAGACTTAACGCTCTCTGAAGTAGCCCTACTCTCTCCTGCAGCTGCTTCACTTGATGAATACAGCTCATATGCCCACAGAGGAAATGAGTTTAAAGACTCCGTCGGTAAACTCTAATAATGACAAAAATAGCTGTACTCGCTTCTCATAACGGAAGTGGATTTGACACCTTATATGATAAAGCCAAAGAGTTAAATATATCTATAGAGTTACTAATCTCAAACAACTCAGATTCACAAGCAATTCAAAAAGCAAAACAAAGAGGTATAGAGTTTCATATTATCAACTCTAAAAATGAACAAGCTCCAGATGCGAAAATCTATAAACTCATAAAAGAAAAAAACTGCAGCATCGTTTATCTCTCAGGTTATATGAAAAAAATATCGTCTGATATAACAAATGGTTTTAAAGTAATAAACTCACATCCCTCCCTACTTCCAAAATACGGTGGAAAAGGGATGTATGGCATTCATGTGCATGAAGCTGTTATAAAAAACAATGAAAAAGTAAGTGGATGCACACTCCACTATGTAAATGAAGTTTATGATGATGGAGAAATAATACTGCAAAAACAGTTGGTTATAGATGCAGATGAGACAGTAAATTCCTTAGAGAAAAAGATAAAACGGCTTGAAGCACAAACAATATTCGAGGGTTTAAAAAGATGTTTGAACTAGCAGAATATATAGGAATTATAGCTTTTGCAATGAGTGGTTTTTTTGTAGCATCTAGGGCGAATCTTGATCTACTTGGTGTTTTAATATCTACTTTTTTAACAGCTTTAGGCGGTGGTATAATTCGTGATATCTCTGTTGACACTACACCTTTTACTTTCTCACATAACTATCCTGGTATCATAGTTCTAAGCGTTATGATTATTTTAATCTTGTTTAAATTTCATAGACGCAAGTCCATTGAAAATAAACTATTATTTATTTTAAGTGACTCTATAGGTCTTATATCCTTTAGTATTAGTGGAGCGTTAATAGCACTTGAATTTAAACTAAACTTCACAGGTGTACTTGCTATATCTTTTATTACAGCTGTTGGTGGAGGCATTGTACGTGATGTAATAATTAACGAAGTACCTTTTGTGTTTAAAAGCGGATTTTACGGAACTGTAGCACTTTTAATGGCAAGTTGCGTATATATATTTGATATGCTCAATCTAATAAATATAGCAAGTTTGACAACACTTTTTACATTTGGTGTAATACTCAGACTGATTGCTTTTTATAAAAAATGGTCAATTCCATTAAAATAAAACTTTATAAGCTTATATTCAGCCCTCAGAGTATATAATTTCGACCTTTAAAAGATGGCCTGTTAGCTCAGTCGGTAGAGCAAATGACTGAAAATCATTGTGTCCTTGGTTCGATTCCGAGACAGGCCACCACTTCAAAAAAACTTTTTCAACTTATTTTACAATTTCGGTACTTTTTTTGCTACTACCCAATATAATAATATTATTGGAGAAACTTATGGAATATCAAAAAGTAGATATCAATAACCCAGATGCACTCATAATAAATGAACTCGAAGCTGAGTTTAACTTTGAGCAATACGATCTGGATGAAAAAGATATATTAAGAACAATAAAAATAAATAATCTTCTTAAAAGATATAAAGATATTTTTGAAAAAGAACGGGCCTTACAAACTTTTTATGTAATAGCAAGGGCTACCCCTATAAACTTAACTTCTGTTTTTCAGCTAATTAACCTAAATAAAGATAGCTTTTTAGATTTAATAAAAGAGATGAGATATTTTGAACTTATAGATATAGATGCTGCTAATGTTATAGAGCTTACAAAAAAAGGGAAACAATACGCTCAAGAATTAGGCATAGACATTTTTTTATAGTCTAATAACAGCTATTATTTTCACATCTGTTATATTCACATTGAAAAGTTACATGAGAGATTCCAAATAACTCATTTAATCTTTTCTCGAGCAAAGATATGAGTTCTGAAGACTCTTTAAGTGATATATTTTCATTAAAGTTTAAATGTGCTTCAAGATGTATATGTTCATTATCTAACTGCCATAAATGTATATGATGAATATTATCTATCTCTTGAAGTTCAGTTATGACCTCTGTAATTTCATCTAGCTTCAGCTCTGCAGGAGCAGATTGCATCAACACAGATACTGCATCTTTAACTAAGTAAAATGAAGCCCATATCAGATATAGAGCTATTATTATTGTTATAAGAGAATCAACCCAAAATATATTAAAATAATACATTAAAAGACCACCTGTAACAACTGCTACTGAAGTTAATACATCTGCAAGTAGATGCAGATAAGCCGCTTTAAAATTCATATTTGATTTTGCGTCTTCTTTTATCATAAAAACACCAAGAGAATTAGCGATAATACCTAATAATCCAAGAGCTATTACCCAGTTAGACTCTATTGGTTGAGGATTGTAAAGTTTATGAAAAGCCTCAAAAATCAAATAGACTGATATAATGATTAATATTGATGAATTAAATAGTGCTGCAATTATCTCGGCTCTGTAATATCCAAAGGTTTTTATATTATTACTTGCTTTGTGTGAAAGTTTATGTGCCCAAAATGCAATTAGCAAGGATAAGACATCACTAAAATTATGCATAGCATCACTTAGTAATGCTAATGAACCTGATATTACACCACCAACTATTTGAGCAATTGTAATAATAAGATTTAAAATAATTGTTATAAATAGATTTTTACCGCTAACCTTGTGGTGATGATGGTGTCCGTGCTTATGATGGTCTGACATTTTTAACTTTCTTTTTAAGAGTAATCTTATCCTATTTATTTATAAATTTTATTAAAAAAAAGATTTAAAGAGCATGTATATATCAATATATCTTGATATATTAATTTAATTATGTTACACTTCTAAAATCAAAGGAGTCGGTTTTGGATATTTTTTTAAAAAGTGTGTCTGCATTAAACGATGAGACTAGGGTTTTGCTTTTAAGATTTTTAGATAAATACGGTGAATCTTGCGTTTGTGATATGCAAAACTCACTAAATATGATTCAATCCCGCCTATCCCGTCACCTAAAAATTTTAAAAGATGCAGGTTTTATCAAAGTATCAAGAAAAGGAACATGGGCATACTACTCAATAAGAAGCCCGTTAGACAAGTTTAGGAGTGAGGCTATAGAAGAGATTAAATGTCTCGATATAGAGCTTCCGGAGTTTAAAAAAGTATCTGAATGCGGAGAATGTGAAATATGAAAAAAGTATTGATATTA
>JAPHSI010000256.1 GCA_026193155.1 Sulfurimonadaceae bacterium
ATTTCATCTTTTAATTTAAAAAAGAAACGTAGTTTTTTCAGTGCATCTACAATACCCATTATTGCTAAGGCTGATAAATCTACTATAGGCTCACCTAACTCTTTGGTAAAGATACCTACAAACTCTACATCTGAAGACAACTCTTCTTTTAATGATTTAAGATGCACATTTGCCGAGTGCTCCAGAGCTGATACAAGTATTTTCATGAACCGCCGTCTCCTTCTTGGTAAAAACTATCGTCATATCTTTTAGTTGATGTTTCATCTACATATTCATTCATATATATAGTTAGTGCATCTATCTCATCATCGCTAAGGTTCATGGCAAAAGGTATCATCATCTCTTGTTGTTGATTATCTGCTTCACGTGAGCGAAAACGTTTAAGTTTGTATGTTAAAAAACCTTTTGCACGGTTAGCTAGATAAGGATATCTGTGCATCCCCTCTAATTTTGTACCGTGACAACCCCCACAACCTTTTTGTTTATAAAGTCTTTTTCCTTTTTCATAAACAGTGTCTGCATTTAAAGTTAAAAAAGTTAAAAAAGTTAGTAAAAGAAAACGCAATCTAAGCCTCAATAAATTATAATAACGAAATTATATCAAAACCAGCAGTAAAGGCAGGCAAATATGGTAATAAAAAATGCAATGATTTGTGATGAAGACGGATTACGTGAGGGAAACTTTACTATTGAAGACAGAACAGACAATATTATAGATGCAGACGGTGCATACCTTATCCCTGCCTTGGTGGATTTAAATGTTAAACTTAATGACGGTGTATTAAACTCTCAAAATATTCAATCTGTTTCAATTGAAGCAAAAAAAGGCGGAATAGGTCATATAGTTTTAAATGCCGATTCAACACCCTCAATAGATAATGAAGGAATCTTAGAATTTGCACAAAATGGTCTAAGAGATGCAGAAGGCTCAAATGTAGATGTTATGTTAAATGCACTGCAAGGTGATGGAAGTTTGAGTAATATCGCAATTCTTTTAAAAAAGGGTGCCGTTAGTCCCTACATGAGTACTATAGCAAAAAATGACGTAGCTATAAAAATAGCCGAATATATTCAGATGTATGGTAATACACTGTTTGTAAAAGCCGAAGATAATTCACTTATTAGCAGTGGAGTTATGCTTGATGGTGATGTAAGCTCTCGCTTAGGGCTTGCAGGGATACCTGACTTGAGCGAAGTCTTACATGTTAGTCGTATGATTGAAATAGCTAGACATTTTAAAATAAAAATTTTATTTAAATCAATAGCATCTCCCCGCTCAATATCTTTAATAACACAGGCAAAAAAAGAGGGTGTAGAAGTTTCATGTGAGGTGTCTCTTCATCATCTAATAAATTCCGATGAGGCTTGTGAAGGCTTTAATACTGTTGCAAAACTTGATCCGCCGCTTGCATCTAAGAGTGATTTAATTTTACTTCAAGATGCATTAAAGAACGGACGAATAGATATACTGACTATGTTGCATCAGCCATCTTCTCCGGTAAATAAAGAAGTAGCATTTTATGATGCCGCATATGGATGCGAATCTATAGCAGACGCACTGCCTTTGTACTATACAAAACTTGTAAAAACAGGTTTGATTAGCATGGAAAAACTTGTAGAATTAGTTTCTATAAATCCTTCAAAAGTTATAGCTAAAAAAGTGTCATATATACTTTTTAATCCTGAGACAAAATCAACTATAAGAAATGCTCAGTCTCTTTATAATGGGGAAGATGTTTTTGGAGAGGTTATAAACTTATAATATTGTGTATATTAGTATAAAAAATTATATTTTATTTGAGAATATTATGTATATCTTATTTATTAAAACTTTTTTGTATATTTGGAAATTCTTTGTTTAATTTTTCTTTACCTAAATCATTTATATATAAATAATCATCAATACCTAAAAAGTATTTTGAAATATTCAATTGTTTTTTATAATATTTTGACAAATCAGCTATAACCCAAAACTCTACACTTTGTAAATAGTCAAAGTACTCTTGATTAGAACCTGTAACTTTTATTCTAGGATTTGGTTTTTCCTTAGATATACTTTTTTTCGCAATAGTATCTTCAGTTAATTGAAATAATAAGACACTTAAACTATAAGAATGTTGAGCTTCTCCATTATTGCGTTCAATAAACTTTTCATTGTTTAAACAAATGTTCATATAATAAGCTTCAAACTCAGTTAATTGTTTTTCTACTATTTCTACTTCTTTAAATTCAGTTGGAGTATCATTGTTTAAGTAATCTAAGTCTTGATTAATATATTGATGAACTTTTAATGGCATAGAATGTTTTACAGTTGTTGAATATGTTATAAAAGATTCCATATATTTCTCTCTCTCATTTAACTTATCAAAAACAGAATCTCCAACTAAAATTTGATTCCCATCACATATACTTTGAACCCTTGAAGCATAGTTAATTCCTTTACCTGCTATATTTCTATTTCCATTTATATCTGTTATTAAGTTGTCAGTGTTTTCATTTAGACCAATTCTTATTTCAATTTTTCTTTTACTATCATCCATTTTCTTATTATAATCATGCAGTTTTTTTAGCAGTAATAGAGATAATTCAATATGGATATCAAATGGTTTATGAATATCAATAAGTGATATACACATTCCATCACCAGTAGGAATTAGAATACGATGTTCAGCATCAATTTTTAGTTCATTCAAAGAGTCCAAAACAATTTTATTTAGTGTTGATATAATATCAGATTGTGCTTCTACACTTCGACTATGTGTATAATTCACTATGTCTAAAAATATATGTTTTGCTTCAACAGTTTCAACTTCTTCTACATTTTTATTTTTGCTCATTAGTAACCAACTTATTTTAAATTATTATATTTTAGCTGTTTTAGTTAAAAATCCACATGTCAATATAAGCTTAACTAACTAAAAGTTTATAAATGTATAATTTTATAACATTTACTTAAGGGATTTTAGTGGATATATCAGAAGCAGAGTTAAAACAAAAAATTGCAAAGATGCTTATAATAGGGTTTGATACTCTTGTAGTTAATGAAGATGATTATATCTATAAGTGTATCAAAGAGTATGGAGTCGGCGGTGTTATACTTTTTGATAAATTTTATGAAGATAGAAAAAAAGCTAAAAATATCCAAAATCCTAAGCAGTTAAAAGAACTGACAACTCAGCTTCAAAATATAAACCAAAACAAACTTTTAATATCTATAGACCAAGAGGGCGGGCGTATTGCCAGACTTAAAGAAGAGGATGGTTTTTCTAAAACTATATCAGCAAAAGAGCTTGCATCTTTAGGTGAGGAGAGTGCACGTAAACATTATGCATCTATTGCATCTGAGTTAGAAGACTTAGGTGTAAATATTGACTTTGCACCACTTGTTGATCTTGGCTTAAATAAAGAGAGTGATGTTATCTATAAACTAGACCGTGCATATTCAGACGATGCGGATATAGTTGCAAAATATGCAAGTATTTTTATGGATGAGTTGGCTTCTCATAAAGTGATTAGTTGTTTAAAACACTTTCCCGGTCACGGTTCCGCAAAAGGTGATTCACACGAGGGCTTTGTAGATGCCACAAATACTTGGAGTGAATTGGAACTAGAACCGTATAAAAGACTGCTTCATAAAACCAAAATGATAATGACGGCACATGTCTTTAATAAAAATTTAGATGATACATATCCTGCTACACTCTCTTACAATACAAATACAAAATTACTTAGAGAAAAGATGGGATATGATGGAGTGATTATCGGTGATGATTTGCAGATGGGTGCTATAAAAGAGCACTATTCAAACGAAGAGGCATTAAAACTTAGCATCAACTCCGGAGTAGACTTGATTATGTACTGCAACCAGCTTGGAGATGACAAGGCTGAAGATATTATAGAAATTATATATAAGTTAATCAAAAATGGTGAAATAGCACAAGAGCGTATAGAAGAATCAAACAAACGTATAGACAGACTACTGAGTGAGATATAGATGCAAGCAGGTTTTTCTTTTTATGACTGGTTGATATTTGCCTCATACTTTGCATTACTGGTTTTTGCATCTATCTTTTTAGCCAACAAAAACATGAAAACCTCTCGTGAGTTTTTTGTAGCATCTAATGCTATGCCGATTTATGCCGTAGCTCTTTCACTTTTAGCTACAGCTCAATCAGCTGCAACATTTTTGGGTGCACCCGAGTTTTCTTACAGATATGATTTAACGCTTATCGGTTACTCTATAACTTCACTTTTGGCTATATATATAGTCTCAAAATTGTTAATACCAAGGTTTTATGCCATCAATGCACTAAGTGTGTATGAACTTTTAAAAACCAGGTATGATGAGAGTGCATCTAAGAGTGCAGGGATAATGTTTTTAGTAGGTCGTATATTTGCATCCGGGGCAAGACTTTACATAGCTGCCATAGCACTAAGTATGATTGTTTTTTATGATGTTAGTTTTTCTTCTGTAGTTTTAAGTGTAATCATTTTAATAATAGGTGCTTTGATTTTTACATATTTCGGCGGTGTAAAGTCAGTAATATACAGCGATATCATTCAGATAGTGGTATATCTTGGAGCCGGGATAGCTGTAGTATTTTATTTGTACAGTTCTTTAGGTATGGATTTTAACACAATAATGTCTAAATTAAGCGAGGCTCAAAAGTTAAAGTTTGTAGATTTTGAACTTAGCTTTTCAAATGAGGGAAAGTTTAACATCTTTGCACTTTTAAGTGGATATATGCTTTTAAACATAGCTGCTTTCGGACTTGATCAGGATTTGACACAAAGGGTACTTTCCTGTAAAAATGAAAAGCAGGCAAACTTTTCTTTATACGGCGCTACACTTTTAAGCATTCCAGTATCGATGCTTTTTTTGAGTATAGGTTTACTTTTATATCTGTATTATCAAGAACACAGCATCTCTCAAAAGTTTGAGGGTGAGAGTGTGACTATTTTTATGTACTATATTTTAAATGAGATGCCTGAGGGTTTAAAAGGTTTTGTTACAATAGGGGCAATTGCCGCAGCACTCTCAAGTACAAACTCAGTTTTAGGTGCTATGAGTTCGGTTGCGATTGAAGATATATATAAACCTTATAAACTAAAAAATACTCCAAACATAGATGAGTTACATTTTGTAAAAATGGCAAAAATCATGGTGCTTGTATTTGCTGTTGCACTATCAATAATGGCAATAATTAGTTATATAGTTCATAGCATGAGTGATGTTCCGCTTATCAGTTTTGCTCTTGGGGTAATGGCTTATGCATATAGTGGATTGCTTGGTGTTTTTGCCGCAGCCATATTTACTACAAGAGGTAACTCAAAGTTAGTCCCATACGCACTTTTGGGTGGATTTTTGAGTGTTTTAAGCATGCAAGGGTATACTTTTGGTTTAGATATCGGTTTCGCATGGCAATTAGTTATCGGGACTTTTGTCTCTTTTATTATAATGCAAATTAAGAAGGATTAGAATTTGTTATATTTGAGTGTTAAACTTATACATATTTTTTCGGTTTTTATTTACGGTGGATTTCTTTTTACGGATAATCTTTTTTTAGCAAAGATGAAAAATGACTTGGGTACAAGTGAACATGATAAGGTTAGAGAATACTTTATGCAGTATGTTAGAAAGGTAGTACCTAAAGCTCTTGTAGTGGCTGTTATAAGTGGTATTTATCTTTTACATGAAAATTTTGGTGTTATCGGTGAAGATGGATTAACAAGTTTTCAAATTATGCTTGGATTAAAAGCATTTTTTGGTCTTTGGCTTGGAGCTCGCGGAATTTTACAAGTATTTTTCGGTATTCAGCCTTTTGTATTTAAGAGTCATTTGGTTCCGTTTATTTTAGTAATTTTAATTATATTTTTATCTCAGACTATGCATTACGGGAGCTTTTAATTGGATAGTAGGGTAAAGAAAGTTTTAGAATTAATTCATAAACATTTTGAAGATGAAGATAAACAATACAGTGAGTATGAAAGCTCGGACGTTGAATATTTTGTAGGGTGTATGCTTTATAATCATTTTGCATTTTCAAAAGCACTTGAGAATCTAAAAACTATGGATTTATCGTATGATTTTTTATCATCATTTAGAGATGAAGAATATGCTGAGATTGAAAAAATAGTTGAATCTATAGATTTTGAAAAAGAGGAAGAAAAACTTCTGTTTTTAGAAAACTATATATCTAAAGCAAAAGATAAATACTCTGCATCTGAGCTATATCTATTAAACAGGATAGATGGACATGTTAAAGCGTTAAAAGGTATTTATGATGGTAGCATAATACCTCAAAAAGTTGTTTTTAAAAAATAAGAAGGAACTATGAAAAAAAGCTTATATATTGGTGTTATGAGTGGTACTAGTTTAGATGGTATAGATATATCACTATGCGCTATAAGCAAATCAAGTTTCAAAGTTGTTGCTTCAAAAGAATATCCATTTGATGAGGAACTTAAAACAATTATACTTAAAGTCATCTCTACTAATATGACACTTAAAGAGTTTGGTGAAATAGATTATCGTCTAGGCATTATGTATGCAGAGGCTATAAGAAAGTTCTTAAAAGAATTTTCATTAAATACTCAAAATATAATAGCAATAGGGCTTCATGGTCAAACTCTTTGGCATGAACCAAAATCAAATTATCCTTTTTCTCTTCAAGCCGGAAATGCTTCTTTAGTTGCAAAACAGACAGGAATAGACGTAGTAAGTGATTTTCGCTCAGGCGATATAGCATTAGGTGGGCAGGGTGCTCCATTTGCTCCGGTATTTCATAAAGAGATGTTTAGTTCCTTAGGTGAAAAAATAGCTATATTAAATCTTGGCGGTATAGCAAACCTAACTATTTTGCAAGGTGGAATGCTTGGATATGATGTAGGTCCTGCAAATATGCTTTTAGATATTTGGGTACAAAAAAATAAAAACAAAAAATTTGATAAAGGTTCCAAATGGGCAAGAGACGGTAAAGTAGATTTTGGTTTACTTAGTCGTTTACTAGATGAAGAGTTTTTTTCAAAAAGTGCACCGAAAAGTACAGGTAGAGAACTCTTTAGTGAAGAGTGGTTAGAGCTGAAGTTGGCAGGTTCTACTGCAAAACCACAAGATATTCAAAGAACACTACTAGAACTCAGTATATCTGTAATCGCAAAAGAGGTTAAAAAGTATGATATAGAACTTCTTTTAGCTTGTGGCGGTGGAGCTAATAATGAATATTTTATAGAGTTGTTAGCTCAAAAACTAGATAAAATTAAAGTAGGCACTACAGATGAATTTGGTGTAAGCGGTGATTTTATGGAGGCTATGGCTTTTGCATACTTCGCTTATAAAAGGATGCGTAATGAGGAGTTACACCTTAAAAATATAACAGGTGCCTCACGTAACGGGATTTTGGGGGCTGTGTATGCAGCTAATTAAGAAGTTTTTAGCAAAAACAATATACAAAGACTATCAAATAGAAGTTGCTTCTGCGGATGCCAGTTTTAGAAGATATTTCCGTATAAGCAAAGATGAACAAAGTTTTATAGTTATGGACTCTTCACGTGAAAAAGAATCTTTAAAACCATTTGTAAACGTTACTAAAAAGCTTCTTGAGGTAGATGTAGATGCACCAAAAATTTATTTAGAAAACCAAAAAGAAGGTTTTTTGATTTTAGAGGACTTTGGCTCAATCGATCTTTTGACTTCACTAAATGAAGATAATTTTAAAAAATACTACAAAATAGCAATTGATGAAATAGTTAAAATGCAAAATGCAGATGTAAATAATTTGCCATTATATGATGAAAAGTTTTTAAAATTTGAAATGTCTTTAATGAAAGAGTGGTTTCTAGATAAATATATTGAAGATGAAAACTATGATTCCCAGATGATAGAAAAAACATTAGATATAATTGCTAAAGAGGTCTTGTTACAGCCACAAGGTTATTTTGTACATCGTGATTTTCACTCAAGAAACATAATGCTTAGGGCGGAAGATAAACTAGGGATTATTGATTATCAAGATGCAATGAATGGAAGCATAACTTATGATTTAGTTTCACTTTTGAGAGACCTTTATATAAAGTTTGATTCTAAAGATATAGAAGAATTAGCTTTATATTTTAGAGATTTGATTGGATGTGATGCGAGTGATGAAGAATTTATGAGATGGTTTGACTTTATGGGTATGCAGCGTCATATCAAAGTTCTTGGAATATTTGCAAGGCTTTATCTGCGTGATGGGAAAGACGGCTATTTAAAAGATTTACCGCTAACACTTCAATATATATTGGAATCTGCGTCTAAATATGATGAGACATCAGAACTATATGGGTATTTAAAAACAATTAAATTATGACAGCAATGATATTAGCGGCTGGACGCGGTGAGAGGATGCGTCCATTAACAGATGAAAAACCAAAACCACTTTTAGAAGTTCGTAAAAAACCACTCATTGTATGGCATTTAGAAAAGTTAGCAGAGTGTGGGTTTAAAAAAGTAGTTATTAATATTGCACATCTTGGGTTTATGATACCAAAAGTTCTTGGTAATGGTTCAAAATGGGGATTAGAGATAATATATTCTGATGAGCAGAAAAGCGGGGCATTGGAGAGTGCCGGCGGGATTATAAAAGCACTACCGGAACTTAGTGAAAAGTTTTTAGTAATCAACGGTGATGTGTGGAGTGATTATAAGTTTAATAATAGTTTTGAATTAAATGATAAACTAGCACATTTAATACTTGTAGATAATCCTGAACATAATGAAGATGGTGATTTTGAATATATGGGTTACAAATATACTTTTTCCGGTATAGGATATTACAGTAAAAAAATGTTTCAACACATAGCAGGTAAAAAATTAGCATTAGCACCTATTTTAAAAGAAAATATAGAAAAAAATAAAATCAGTTTTGAGATACATAAGGGGATATGGATGGATATAGGTACACCACAAAGATTAGAAAAGGTAAATAATGTATAAAATATTAATATTGATTCTTTTAACAAGTACATTATCAGCAAAATATACAAATTGTAAATTTCAAAATGAGCATTATACTGATGTATGTAAAAAAGTGGTAAGAAGCGGAGTAAGTTATGATTATGTTAACAAATTTTTACTATCACATTTTAAAACACAAAGATTTGATGAAGTTAGTTGGAAATATCTTCAGCCGAGACATATTAAAACACATAAGAAAAATGAAAAAAAAGCAAATAATTCTTTAGTTGCTTTTATACCCAGAATAGTCAAGCATCTAAAAAAGTATAAAGAAGTTTATGACTATACCGAAAAAAAGTATGGTGTAAACCGTGAAATTATTGCTTCTATACTTATGAAAGAAACAAGTCTCGGAAAGTTAAAACCAAAACACGATGCTTTCATTGTATTTAATACAATTATAAAGAGAGTTAATCCCAAGAGTAATAGACAGAAGTGGCTGCTAAAAATGGGTAAATCGAATATGGCTTCAATAATAAAACATTGTTATAAAAAAGGTGTAGAACCGGAAGAATGTAATTTACCAAGCTCATATGCAGGAGCGGTCGGAATTCCTCAGTTTATGCCAGAGAATTTCAGGTATGCAAAAAGTTATTGTGAGGGTGAAGTATGTGACCTCTCTAAAATGGAAGATGCTATTGTAAGTGCAAGCTATTTTTTACATAAACGTGCAAAGTATAAAAAACTAATAGAGTGGAGTAAAATACCAAATATGGAAAAAGTTGAAGCAGATTGGTATGAATTTGAATATAACAATAATTATGCTTCATTCTCTTATAAAAAAAATAGAAACGGTAGAGTGTACGAGTGTTATGTTTGCGGAAAAAAAGAGTTACAATATTTAGACACATATATAAAGAAGATTTTAAAATATAATAATTCATCTAATTATGCAGTTGGAGTGATGAGATTAGCTTACGATACACATAACTTTTAAATATTTTATATATCTCTAAATTAAAACAATATACAATATTAACAAAATACAATAAAAGAGATATATGAACCTTAGATTAATTCTTCTATTTATTATAATACAAATGAGTTTGTATTCTCAACCAATAACGCCATTGCCATTAAGTATTCCTGTAAATAAAACAAAAGCAGAACTTGGTAAGGAGCTTTTCTTTGATACTATACTCTCTTTAGATAATACTGTCTCTTGTTCTAGTTGTCATGATTTAGATAATGGTGGTGATGATGGGCTAGTTTCTTCAATAGGAATCAGAGGAAAGAAAGGTGATATAAATGCTCCTACAGTTTATAACTCAATATATAATTTTACGCAGTTTTGGAATGGCAGGGCAAAAGACTTAAAAGAACAAGCAAAAGGTCCTATTGAAAACCCTTTAGAGATGGGAAATAACTTTAAAAATCTAATCGAAGTTTTAAAGAGAACGCCGTATAGAAAAAAGTTTAATTATTTATATAAAGATGGTATTACAGCAGATAATATTGCGGATGCTATAGCTGAATATGAAAAAACTTTAATAACCCCGAATTCTCCTTTTGACAAATACCTAAATGGTGATGAAAATGCTATAACAAAAGATCAAAAAGATGGTTATGAAGTTTTTAAAGATATGGGTTGTATAGCATGTCATCACGGTATAAATGTAGGTGGAAATTTATATAACAAGTTTGGTATTATTGAGGCTGCTAAGTCTAAACGAAAAGGTAGATATGAAATTACTAATAATGAAGAAGATATTTATTATTTTAAGGTACCTTCTCTAAGAAATATAGAAAAAACGGCACCATACCTTGATGATGGAAGATTTGATAAGTTAGAAGA
>JAPHSI010000212.1 GCA_026193155.1 Sulfurimonadaceae bacterium
AAGAGAGTCTATCGTACAATAGACTTCAAGAACTAAATACGAATGACAACTATATGATAATTCATAATGCACCGTTTGATTTAGGTATGCTTGCTAAAGAGGGTTTTAATGCAAAGATGAAGGTTATTGACACACTCCGTGTAGCTAAACATATATATAAAGATGAAGAAGCTCATCGCCTGCAATACTTTCGTTATAAAATGGGTCTATATAAAGATGAGCAAAAAGAAGCAAACGAGTTAGGAATAGAAGTAAAAGCTCACGACGCTATTGGTGATGTACTTGTACTTAAACTATTCCTATCTAAACTTCGAGCTAGTGTTCAAAAAATATTCCCAGATGAAAATCCAGTTGATAAAATGGTTGATTTAACAAATACACCTATTTTAATTGATAAGTTTAGGTTTGGAAAATACAAAGGAAAAACTCTACGTGAAGTTGCACATGAAGATGCAGGATATCTTAGATGGATGTTAAGTTCAATGGATAACCTGGATAATGACATGCGCTATTCGTTGCAAAGTGTCCTTGAGAGCTAATACTTTATAATAAAACCATCTTTAAATACTTCATTACACTTTTGTGTATGAAGTTCATTTACTATACTATTTGGTGAACCTTTTTTGAGGATCTCTTTAAACTCCTCAACTCTCGACTCATCACAACTTACACATGATTCTACACTACCGTCATTTAGATTTTTTACATAACCGCTAAAACCTGCATTAGATGCGTTTTTTTGAACATTTGCACGATAATACACGCCTTGAACACGACCGATAGATATAAATTTATATGATTTCATAAAATAATTGTACTATAAATAAAAAAGAAAGAAAACTATATAGTGATAGATAGAAGATAAGGGGAAAATCCCTTATCTATATAAGACGAGTAATTATTAATCGTCTTCGCTGCTTAAAATTATCTCTTGGTCTTTGTAAATACCAGTACCAACCGGAATTGTACGACCGATAATTACATTCTCTTTAAGATCGTTAAGATCATCAACTTTAGCAGAAACTGCAGCTTCTGTAAGAACTTTAGTAGTATCTTGGAACGATGCCGCAGAGATAATAGAATCTGCCGCAACTGCTGCACGTGTAATACCGACTAAGAACGGCTCAGCTATCGCAGGACGTCCGCCAAGACGAGTAATTTTTTCATTTTCAGCTCTAAATTTACTTTTAGAAATTAAATCACCTTCGATAAATTTAGTATCACCAGATTTTTTAATCTTAATCTGACGTAGCATCTGTGTAAAGATAACTTCTATATGTTTATCAGCAATATTTACCCCTTGAGAACGGTAAACTTGTTGAACTTCAGATACTAAATAATTATAAAGTGATTTAACACCACTAATACGTAAAATCTCGTGTGAAGAGATAATACCTGTAGTTAAACGCTCACCTGCGTGAACAAAGTCACCTGCATTTACAACCGGTGAGTGTGATTTATCTACAAAGTACTCTTTAATAAGACCTGTATCACTTGTAATGATAATACGTACTTTACCACGTAACATCTTACCAAAACTTACAACACCGTCAATCTCTGAGATTAATGCTGTAGCTTTTGGACGACGACCTTCAAACAGCTCAGATACACGTGGAAGACCACCCGTAATATCGCTTGATTTTTGAAGTGCTTTTGGCGTTTTAGCAATGATATCAGCTACTTTAACTGTAGCACCATCTTCAACATATATAGATGATTTAGATTCGATTGCGTAACGTAAAAGTTCACCGTCTTCAGTAGCTAAAACAACTGTCGGTTTGAATTCACTTGAGATGTGATCGTTTATCATTAAACGTGTCTTACCAGTTAATTCATCCAATTGCTCGGTAGCAGTAGTACCTACAATAATATCTTCAAATTTAACTGTACCGCTAGATTCAGAAATAATTGGGTTTGAATATGGATCCCATTCAGCAATTACAACAGACTCGTCAGTTGCAGGTTTAGCAAGAAGTGTACTAGCTTCAACCGTCGCGTCATCAGATGCAACAATTACAGAACCACGCGCAATATAGTGACGAACTGCTTCACGGTTGTTAGAATCAATTACAGCAGCAAAAAGACCTTTTTCTTTTACTTCATAACCATCTTTTAAACCTTCAAATCTCTCTAAATAATCGCCTTTTAAAAGGAAATATTTAACATTTCCTTCTTCTTTAGCGTATATTTTTTGAGTAACAGGTGCACCGTTATCAACTAGTAACTCAGATGCATAAGGAATACGTGATGGAACATTCCAACCGTCTTTAATAGTCTCAACAATTGACTCATCTTCAGCTACAGTTGAACCTGATTCATACGGGAAGTAGTATTTACCTTCTATTTGACCAGAAACACCTGCTAATTCATTTGGCTTAGCTATCTCAATTTTACGTAAAGAGTAACGCTGAGTATCTTTTTCACCTTCAACTGAAACTAACACTTCATCATGGATAGTTTCTATTTTTACCTTACCTGCAAATGGAGCTTTAATTTTAGGCTCAACTAGTAATACTGCTGCATTACGTCTATTAGCCACGATATTTTTACCGTCTTTTGACTCATAAGTGTTTAGATTATAGTAACGGATAAAACCTTCTTTTTCAGCTACAACTTGACGCTCTTGAGCAGTAGAACTTGCAGTACCACCTACGTGGAATGTACGTAGTGTAAGCTGAGTACCAGGCTCACCGATTGACTGAGCTGCCGTAATACCAACAGCCTCACCTGTACGAACAATATGACCTGTTGCAAGATTAACACCATAACATAATGCACATATACCGTTTTCACTTTTACAAGTAGTCGGAGTACGGATATGAGCAGTTTTGATTCCTGCTTCAGAGATTATTTTTGCAGATACTTCATCTATTAAAGTACCCTCTGCATAAAGAATCTCATTTGAAATTGGATCTATAATATCATCAGCTAATACACGTCCACTTAGTCTATCTTCTAAAGACTCGATAAGTGTATTTTGATCAGAAATATCTGATATCTCAATACCTTCGTGAGTATGACAATCATGCTCAACGATTTTAACGTTTTGTGCAACATCAACAAGTTTACGAGTAAGGTAACCCGCATTTGCTGTTTTAAGTGCAGTATCGGCAAGACCTTTACGAGCACCGTGAGTAGAAATAAAGTACTCAACAACGTTTAGACCCTCTTTAAAGTTTGAGATAATCGGAGTCTCAA
The DNA here is from genome assembly GCA_026193155.1 of Sulfurimonadaceae bacterium. Lineage (GTDB taxonomy): Bacteria > Campylobacterota > Campylobacteria > Campylobacterales > Sulfurimonadaceae > Sulfurimonas. The sequence continues at coordinate 3,199 of JAPHSI010000212.1, forward strand.
TAATATCACCACTTGGTTTAGCCATAAGACCACGCATACCTGCAAGCTGACGAATCTGTGCTGCAGAACCACGAGCACCAGAATCAGCCATCATGTGGATAGAGTTGAAACCGTCTTTATCACTCTCAACTAAGTCCATCATTTGAGATGCAACAGTATTGTTAGTATCTGTCCAAACGTCAATAATCTTATTATAACGCTCTTGCTCTGTTAATAGACCAGCTTCAAATTGTTTTTGAATCTCAATAACTCTGTTTTTAGAATCTTCGATTTTAGCATATTTAGCATCTGGAATTTTAACATCGTCAATAGAGATTGAAACACCCGCTTTAGTAGCTTGTTTGAAACCTAAATCTTTTAATCTATCTAAGAATCCTGCAGTTATACCAATTCCACCATGTTTTTGTACATAATCAACAAGCTCGCCGATAGCACGTTTTTTCATAATCTTATTCCATAACTCAGAAGGAACAAAATCAGGTAGAATTTCTTTAAGAAGTAAACGACCAGCAGTAGTATATATTATACGACCATCTACACGTGTACGAACTTTTGCATGTAAATCAAGTGCATCGTGCTCAAACGCAATATTTACTTCATCAACACTTGCAAAAAGTTTATTAGAACCTTTTACACCGTTTTTCTCTAAAGTCATATAGTAAATACCAAGTACCATATCTTGTGACGGTGTTGCAATCGCTTTACCCGAAGCCGGGTGAAGGATATTCATAGAAGCCATCATAAGTACTTTTGCTTCAGCAATAGCAGCTGAGCTTAAAGGTACGTGAACTGCCATTTGATCCCCATCGAAATCGGCATTAAATGCAGAACAAACTAACGGGTGAAGCTGGATAGCTTTACCGTCAATCAGTTTCGGATGGAATGCTTGAATTGAAAGTTTGTGAAGTGTCGGTGCACGGTTAAGCATTACAGGGTAACCATCAACGATCTCAGCTAAACATTCCCAAACTTCATTAGTTTGGTCTTCAATCATCTTCTTAGCAGCTTTAACAGTAGTTGCATGACCTTTGTCTTCTAGTTTTGCAATTAAATGTGGCTTGAATAGCTCTAATGCCATTTTCTTAGGTAATCCACACTCATGCATCTGAAGGCTTGGACCAACAACGATTACAGAACGTCCAGAGAAGTCAACACGTTTACCAAGTAAGTTTTGTCTAAAACGTCCTTGCTTACCTTTGATAATCTCAGATAATGATTTAAGAGGACGCTTGTTAGCACCTTTAACTGCATTTGCACGACGACCATTGTCAAACAGTGCATCTACAGACTCTTGAAGCATACGCTTCTCATTTCTAACAATAATCTCAGGAGCTTCAAGTTCAACTAAACGCTTAAGACGCTGGTTTCTGTTTATAACACGGCGATATAAATCATTTACGTCAGATACTGCAAACTTACCACCATCTAACGATACAAGTGGACGAAGATCAGGTGGAAGAACAGGAAGTACAGTTAACATCATCCATGCAGGGTTATTCCCTGAATTTAAGAATGACTCAATTACTTTTAAACGTTTAGCAATTGTTTTTTTCTTAGCTTCACTTTTAGTTTCTTCTATATCTTCTTTAAGCTGAGTAAATGCATCAACTAAATCAATATCTTCAAGTAAATCACGAACTACTTCTCCACCCATGCGAGCTTTGAAACCAAGTTCTCCGAATCTTTGAACTAATGTACGGTATTGTTCTTCATTTAATACATCATATTTAAGTACTGGAGTTTTTCCATCAGCGTCGTAATATGCCTCTCCACCTTGCTCAACAATATATGCTTCATAATAAAGTACACGCTCTAAATCTTTCATCTTGATACCAAGTAATGTACCAATACGAGACGGTAATGAAGATACATACCAGATGTGTGCAACTGGAGTTACAAGTTCGATGTGACCCATACGAGTACGGCGAACTTTAGTAGATGTTACTTCAACTCCACATTTTTCACATACAACACCCTTATAACGCATCTTTTTATATTTACCACAAAGACACTCATAATCACGTACAGGACCGAAGATTTTTGCACAAAAAAGTCCGTCACGCTCAGGTTTTAGTGTACGATAGTTAATAGTTTCAGGTTTTTTAACCTCACCATTTGACCATGACATAACCTTATCAGGTGATGCTAAACGGAATTGCAGTTGTTTTATATCTTTTGGTCTGTCATTTTCAGTTACTTCAATAGGTACTAGTTTACTCATCCTCTTCAACCTCGTCAAAAATTTCTACATCTAATGCAAGTGATTGCAACTCTTTAGTAAGTACAAACAATGTTTCAGGAATACCTGAAGCCGGTACTAACTCACCTTTTGTAATAGCTTTATAAGCACGAACACGACCGTCAACATCATCCGATTTGATTGTTAACATCTCTTTAAGAACAGCAGATGCACCATAAGCTTCAAGAGCCCATACCTCCATCTCACCAAATCTTTGACCACCAAATAGTGCCTTACCACCAACTGGTTGTTGGGTAACTAGAGAGTATGGTCCAGTTGAACGTGCGTGAATTTTCTCATCAACTAAGTGGTGTAGTTTAAGAATATACATATATCCAACGTTTACACGCTCTTTAATCTGCTCACCTGTTTTTCCATCAAAAAGTACAACTTTACCGTCAGTATCCATTTTTGCAAGTTCAAAGATTTTTTCAAACTCAGCTGGGTTAACACCCTCAAAAATCGGAGTTGCAAAACGAACACCTTTTGCCCAGTCACGTGCATAATGTAGGAATGTTTCATCATCCATGTCACCTATAACCTTAACTGCATTCATCATACCGGCTACATCTGCTATAGATATCATTTTTTCACGTAAATTATTGATAAAATCAGCTTGTTTTTCATCAAACTCAGCTTGGATTTGGTTACCTAGCTCACGTCCAGCCATACCAAGGTGCATCTCTAATATCTGTCCGATATTCATACGAGATGGAACCCCTAGTGGATTAAGACATACATCAACTGAACGTCCATCTTCCATATACGGCATATCAACTTCAGGTACGATAGTAGATACGATACCTTTATTACCGTGACGACCTGCCATTTTATCACCGACTTTTAGTTTACGCTTAGTAGCTATATATACTTTAACGTACTTAACAACACCGTTTGGTAAGATGTCGTCTTTTTCTAAAATAGTCAGTTTCTCTTCGTGCTCATCTCTAAAGATACGCTTTTGTTTTTGGAAATAGTTTTTAGTTTTGTTGTATTCGTTTTGAATCTCTTCACTAAAACTCTTAACAATAGCATTCATAGCAAAACGATTTACATTTTCTAAATCTTTTGCATTGATAGTATCACCAGCTTTATAATCTGTATCAGCTATTGTAATGTCTGCTATTAATGATTCACGAGTTAACAACTTAGCTACACGTAACATCTCTTCTTTATCTATCATAAGAAGTCTGTCATAGTGCTCACGCTCTAAAAAGTCACGCTCTTCTTTCTCTAATGAAAGTGTACGCTCATCTTTGTCATAACCTTTTTTAGTAAAAATCTTAACATCAACAACTACACCTTCCATTGATGGTGGACAGTAAAGTGATTTATTTACAACATGACCTGCTTTTTCACCAAAAATTGCACGTAATAAACGCTCTTCCGGAGTTGGTTTAACTTCACCTTTTGGAGAAACTTTACCAACTAAAATCATACCACCGCTAACGTTAGTACCGATTTTAATAATACCGCTCTCATCTAAATGAGTTAGTTCATCATCACGAACGTTTGGAATATCACGAGTAATCTCTTCTACACCGTGTTTTAACTCACGTGCTTCAACTTCTTTCTCATAAATGTGAACAGATGTAAATGCATCTTTACGGATCATTCTCTCAGAAATTACAATTGCATCCTCAAAGTTATAACCGTTCCAAGGCATAAAAGCAACCATTGCATTAACACCAAGTGCTAACTCACCTTGATCCATGTTTGGACCATCTGCAATAACTTGACCTTTTTGCACTTTTTGACCAACTTTTACGATTGGTTTTTGAGCAAAAGAAGTATTGTTATTTGTACGTAGGTTTTTTTGTAATGGATAATAATCTATATAGATTTCACCATCTTCATCACCCATTACATAGATGTGTTTACCGTCAACTTTTTCAACTGTACCGGCACGGTTGGCTTTTACACATTCCCATGAATCACGAGCTACTAGTTTCTCAACACCAGTCCCTACCATTGGAGCATTTGGCTTGATTAAAGGCACAGCTTGACGTTGCATGTTTGAACCCATTAGTGCACGGTTGGCATCATCGTGTTCCAAGAACGGAATAAGTGAAGCAGCTACACCGACAACCATAGATGAACTTAAATCTGCATAATCACATTCATTTTTAGCACGAAGTAAATATTCACCGTCATATCTTACTGTAATCAATTCAGTAGTGAACTGACCGTTTTCATCAAGTGGATTTGAAGCTGCAGCAATCTTAATACCCTCTTCTTGAGTAGCAGTTAGATATACAACTTCATCAGTAATTTGACCATCTTTCATAACTTTATATGGAGCTTCAATGAAACCGTGGTCATTTACTTTAGAGTAAGTTGCTAAAGTATTGATAAGACCAATATTTTGACCCTCTGGAGTCTCAATCGGACAGATACGACCATAGTGAGTCGGGTGAACGTCACGCACTTCAAAACCTGCACGTTCTTTTACAAGACCACCCTCACCTAATGCTGATAAACGACGTTTGTGAGTAACTTCTGAAAGTGGATTTGTTTGATCCATAAACTGAGATAGTTGTCCACCAGAGAAGAACTCCATAACAGTCGATGTTATCATTTTTGAGTTGATTAAATCGTGTGGCATTAACTCTTCCATAGCACCGCTCATAGTAGATAACTTGTCACGGATTGCTTTTTGCATTTTAACTAAACCATTGTGAAGTTCATTTACTAAAAGCTCACCGATAGAACGGATACGACGATTACCTAAGTGATCTCTATCATCTATGTGACCTTGACCATTTTTAACTTTAATAACATATTTAACTGATTTAATGATATCTTCATGAGTTAAAACTGTCATATATGAAGGGATATCCATATCAAGTTTATGATTCATCTTCATACGACCAACTTCTGTTAAATCATATCTCTCAGGATCAAAGAATAGTTGATTTACAAATGCATGAGCTGCTTCTTTAGTTACAGGCTCGCCTGGACGCATTACTTTATAAATACGGATAGCAGCTAAATCATTCTCATCTTCAATATCTTCAGTTTGCTTAAGTAATTTCAGTGAATCTGCATCTGCATTAAACGCATTTATGATAGAACCATCAACACCATCAGCTAAATCATTTGCTATTTTAAATTCACTAACACCGATTTCAGCAAGTTTTTTCAACTTAGTCTCATCAATGTGAGTCATAGTGTCAAATAAAATCTCACCTGTTTCAGGATCAATAATAGCCTCAGCTAAATAACGATCAAGTAAAACTTCTAACGGATACTGAACGTCTGTTAATCCATCATCGATAAATTTTTGAGCTTTTTTAGCTGAGAGTCTTTTACCCATTGCTACTAAAACTTTATCGTTAGTATCCACTAAATCATAATCAAGACGACCAGAATAATCTGTAGGATTAAATTCAACTGCAAACTTGTTATCTTGCATTTTTATAGTTTGAATCGGATAAAACAGTTTTAAGATATCTTGTTTAGAATATCCTAGTGCACGAAACATGATAGTTACAGGAACTTTACGACGTTTGTTGATTCTCATATAAAGGATATCTTTTGGATCATATTCAAAATATAACCATGAACCACGGTCAGGTATAATTTGACCTGTATAAATTAGTTTATTTCCAACTGTTGTAGCTTCTTCTTCTTTGAAGATAACACCAGGTGAACGATGAAGTTGATTTACAACAACTCTTTCAACACCGTTGATAATAAAAGAAGTTCTATCAGTCATAAGCGGAATATCACGAACAAAAATTGATTGCTCTTTAATATCTTTTACACCAAGTTTTTCTTTAGTGTTTTCATCTCTGTCCCATAATACAAGACGAGTTTTCATTCTTAATGACACAGAATAAGTAAGTCCACGTTCCATACACTCACGAACAGTGTATTTCGGTTTAGCTACTTCAGAACCGATATACTCAATAGTTAATCTATTTTGAGCATCGTGAATAGGGAATACTGATTGAAAAACTTTTTCAATACCAGATGTTGTTCTATCTTTTGCATCTATCATTAAAAAGTTATCATAAGAACTTTGTTGAAGTTGAAGTAAGTTTGGAACTTCAATCTGTTGAGGAGTTTTGGCAAAGTCTACACGAAGACGATTTCCAGAATATAAAGTGTTTAACATAGGCTACCTCTGTAAGTTGTAATTGGAACTTGAGCTAATGGCTCAAGCGAAATTTATCTAAGCGTCCTTAGATAAAACAAGTATAGTGCTTATAAACGACATAAGGGCACTTTAGCTAAGAGAGAGTTTATCTCCTAGCTAAAGCGCCCGAAAATTGAGGGCGTAAAGCCCTCATAAAAAATAGTTAAGTATTATTTAACTTCTACTGTTGCACCAGCTTCTTCTAAAGCAGCTTTAGCTTCTTCAGCAGTTTCTTTATCTACACCTTCTTTGATTGTAGATGGTAAAGATTCACATGCGTCTTTAGCTTCTTTTAGTCCTAGGCCAGTAAGACCACGAACAGCTTTAATTACACCGATTTTCTTAGCACCAGCATCAGTTAAGATAACATCAAACTCAGTTTTTTCTTCAGCAGCTTCACCACCAGCAGCAGCTCCACCAGCTACAGCTACAGGTTGTGCAGATACACCAAATTTTTCTTCAAACTCTTTAACAAGCTCAGAAAGTTCTAATACAGAAAGTCCTGAGATAAACTCTAATACGTCTTCTTTAGTTACAGCCATTTTAGGCTCCTTTTATTTTAATTATTATAATAATGTTAACTGCTTAAGCAGCTTCTTCTTCTTTTTTCTCTTTAAGAGCGTTAAGACCAAATCCAATACATGTAAGTGGAGCCATCCAAGTAGCTGCAAGCATACCAAGAAGTTCTTCACGTCCAGGAAGTTTAGCGAATGCTTCAACTTTAGCAGCATCTGCAGCTTCACGATCAACGTAAGCAGACTTAATTACAAATTTTTCATTATCTTTAGCAAACTCAGAAACAACTTTACTTGTTGCAACAGAATCATCACCCCACACAAGAATATTTGTATCTTGTAGTTCAATGCCTTCTAGCTCAGCATTTTTAAGAGCAATAGTAGCAAGTGTATTTTTAACAACTTGAACTTTTGCTTCTTTTTCACGAGCAATTTTTCTTAAACCTTCAAGTTCAGATACACTTAGTCCTTTGTAATCACAGAAGATTACAGACTGAGCTTCTTTGAATTCATTTGAAAGTACTTCAATAATTTCAGCTTTTTGTGTTTTTGTCATAGAATTTTCTCCTTTCCAGACATCTAAGTGAACAATTCACTTCACTTCAATAGGAAATTAAGTTCTCACACCTATATCTTTAGTCCATAAAATGCAGTTACCAAAGCAGTAACTTTATAATACCCCACTTGTGGGGTACTAAAAATAACTATTTGATATCTAATAACTCTGTAGTATCTAATTTAATAGCAGGACTCATAGTTAAACTAATCGCACCACTTTTTATATATCTACCTTTTGCAGAAGCCGGTTTTTGTTTGTTAATAGCTTGCATAAACGTATTGAAGTTTTCTTCAATTTGCTTAGTTTCAAAACTAACTTTACCAATTCCAGCGTGGATGTTACCTTTTTTGTCAACTCTAAAGTTTACTTGACCACCTTTAAGGTTGTTAACAGCAGTAGCTACATCTGGAGTAACTGTACCTGTTTTAGGGTTTGGCATAAGACCTTTTGG
>JAPHSI010000190.1 GCA_026193155.1 Sulfurimonadaceae bacterium
ATATGCAGATTGTATACCTCAAAGAGATGAAAAAGATTATCGGTACAGTTTATGTATAGATTAATTCTAGCTAAACGATAATTATTTTCCCTTAAGAAATATGCTATTATAATGGTGTAAGTATATTTGTCTTCAGAGATAAAAATTAAATACAAAAGGGATGGGTAATGCCAACAACTCAAGAAAATTTAGAAACAGCATTTAGCGGTGAAAGTCAAGCTTTTCAAAAATACAGTGCATTTGCAGATAAAGCAGAAAAAGACGGGTTTGCAAATATAGCTAAACTTTTTCGTACAACTGCAGAAGCTGAGAAAATTCATGCGGCAGGGCATCTTAAAGCTATGGATAAGATAGGTTCTACTTTAGAGAATCTTGAAGCTGCCATCGGTGGTGAGACATACGAGTTTGAAGATATGTATCCGCCTATGTATGAACAAGCAGTAGCTGAAAAACATAAAGCTAAAAAAATGTTCGGATATGCTCTTGAAGCGGAAAAAGTCCATGCAGAACTTTATGAAAAAGCACTTCAAGCAGTTAAAGATGGAAAAGATATAGATGAGGTAAATATATATCTATGTCCTATCTGTGGTCATATTGAGTTAGGTATGCCTACTGAAAACTGTCCTGTTTGTGGTGTAACACCTGCTACATACGTTCAAATATAACACTTCTACAACTATAATTGCTCCTTATTAAGGGGCAATGTTACTTTAATCTTTCATGAGTTCTTTTTTACTATAAGTTAGTTTTATAAAGTTAATGGAATGTTTAATGTATACTAAGCTTTAAAAATATAAGACATTGTTATAAATACAGGGTTATAGATGCTAAATAAAGATTTTTTTCAAAATAAAGACGAGCTTTTTAAAACATTTTTAGAAAATACACGTGATTTACTTTTTATATCGCAAATAGAAGCACCAAATGTTGAAATTGTTTATGTAAATGAGACAGCTAAAAATAAACTAGGATACTCTTTAGAGGAGATGAAAAAACTTGGTGTAGAGGGTTTTAGAAGACCTATAAATGAGGCTGGTGACTTTACTGAACATATAAATAGACTAAAAACTAATGGAGAAGAAACGGATTACGCTTATTTAATATGTAAAGATAAAACAGAATTTCCAATAGAAGTAAACGCAAAAATAATTAAGCATGATGATTTAGAGTTTAATGTAGCAATCGTAAGAGATATAACAGATAGGCTGAATTATGAGAAAGAGCTTGAAACAGAGATAGAATTAAAAACAAAAGAGTTAAATGAAAATATATATAAACTTCAAAGTTACAAAGAAGCTGTTGATATAAACTCTATAGTAACCATCTCCGATGCACAGGGAAAAATAAAATATGCAAATGACAAATTTTATGAGGTGTGTGGATATTCAAAAGATGAAGTTATAGGAAAAAGTCACAATATAGTCAGACATCCTGATGAACCAAAAGAACTCTTTAAAGATATGTGGGATACGATTTTAGATAAAAGAATATGGCGTGGTAAACTTAAAAATTTAACTAAAGACGGTAAGACATATATTGTTCAAGCTGTAATAGTACCCGTCTTAAATAATAATGGCGATATTTTTGAATTTATTGCTACCAGATATGAAATAACCGATATTGTAAAAAAACAAGAAGAGATTGAAAAGTTATTAAAAACAGATGCTTTAACACAATTGTATAACAGGTTTTATTTAAACGAAACGCTAAATTCAGCAGATAATAATGCAAGTATAGCCCTTATAGATATAAACGGTTTCCATGAAATAAATGACTTTTACGGTGAAGAAATAGGTGATTTAGTGATTATTAAATTATCTAAAATCTTGAAAAATAGATTGAAGAACAATTATCTTTTATTTCATCTATCGGGTGACGAGTTTATTGTATTTAACAAAAATATACCTAAAGATATATTTATAGATGAGATGATAGAGACAAATAACTTTTTAAATACAAAAACATTCATGTTAAAAGAGAAGAACTTTTATCTAAACACGACAGTTGCGTTATCATTTGAAAATAAAGAAAGTCTTATCTCCTCAGTTCATCTAGCAAAGACATATGCGAAACAAAATGGTTTGACCTTTAATATTTATAATGACCAGAACCCTTTAGAAAAAGAGTATAAATCAAATCTTACGTGGTCAAATAGAATCAAGACAGCTATACAAGACGATAGAATGACAGTGTTTTTTCAACCAATAGTCGATACTAAAAGTAAAGAGATAGTTAAGTATGAATCTTTGGTTAGGATGATATCTAAAGATGGAGAGATAATATCTCCGTACTTTTTCTTGGATAAGGCAAAAAAATCCAATCAGTATATAAAAATAACTAAGATAGTTATTGATAAAACATTTCAGGCTATCATCAAGCACAATATAGAGTGTTCTATAAATATAACTATAGAAGATATACAAAACGTAGATATACAACAGTATATATTTGACAAACTCGATGAATTTGATAAAAGGAAAAATATAACTTTTGAACTTGTTGAATCAGAAGGAATAGAAAATTTTGATGAGGTTCAAGAGTTTATAAAAACTATAAAATCCTACGGTTGTAAACTTGCAATTGATGATTTTGGAACAGGTTACAGCAACTTTGAGTATCTTTTAAAGTTAAATGCAGATTTTATTAAAATAGATGGTTCACTTATTAAAGAGATAGATAAAAACCAAGATTATTACGATATTGTAAAAACAATAGTTAGCTTTGCGAAAATAAAAAATTTAAAAGTTGTAGCAGAGTTTGTAAGTTCACAAGAGATATATGAAAAAATGCTTGAATTAGAAATAGAGTACTCTCAAGGATATTTGTTCGCTGAGCCTAAGCCTATGGAATAAGATATGTATACTCTTAAATAAATTATTATTTAAGGAATACCATGTCTAAAGTTATGGAATATGTAAAAAGCAACGAGTTAGATTGGCAACCGTCTTTCAATGACCTGCTAAGTGACGGATTAAACGGATATAGAGGTGCATTAATTGTAGAAGAGGGTAAACAATTATCTCCTGATAGAAAACTTCCTCCAAAGATTCAACTTAAACAAGTTATTATGGTTAGTGATGATAGCGGAATTAAACTTTTGGCATGTGAGCTAGAGAGTTTTAATCACTTCAAACCTATGTTTGAAAAATATAAAGAGTTCTTTACAAGTGATAGTTTAAATATTTTATATGTAACAGATTTAGATGGAAATGGTACTTTTACATTTGAAGGTATTGAGTTTACTGCTATTATGCTTGATGAGAGTTCTGTTTGGAACGAATTACTAGAAGTAGCTGATCTTGAAAAAGGTGATATGAAAAAGCTAAGTCCTGCTGAAAAAATTGAAAAAATGTATGAAGAACTTTTAGATGCCGATGTTAAAGAGGCATCTAAAACTTATGAGGATATGTGTGAATTAATAGGGGAGAGTTCTAAACAGTTAATGGGAGCAGTATAATAATCTTTTATATAAAAATATTGTTTTTTGTGAAATAGGCGGTATAATATCAAAAAAAATTTCATATAGGAAAAGTATGAATAATATATTTGGTGGACTTACTGCTGCTATTATTGCCCTGCCTCTTGCCATAGCTTTTGGTATTTCAAGTGGACTAGGGGCTAGTGCCGGAATATTCGGTGCGATATTTTTAGGTTTTTTTGCTTCATTATTTGGTGGTACAAAGACACAAATTTCTGGACCTACAGGACCTATGACAGTTATATCTGCATCTGTCGTAGCTGTTCTAGGAACAAATTTGTCTCTAGTATTTACAACTTTTTTACTTGCAGGTCTTTTTCAAATTCTCTTTGGGCTTTTAAAAATCGGTAAGTTTGTAAAGTTTATACCGTATCCTGTAATATCTGGTTTTATGAACGGTATAGGTTTAATAATAATCTTACTTCAAATAAATATAGCATTTGGACTTAATGCAGATTCATCAGTTGTAGGTGCACTTTTAAATCTACCAAATAGTATAATAAATCTTAATCCACAAGCTGTTTTACTAACTATAGCTACCTTGTTTGTACTTTATTTTTCACCAAAAAAAGTCACAGATAAAATTCCATCCCCGCTTATAGCTTTAATAATTTTTTCATTTATAGCAAATATATTAAATTTGGAAGTATTTTATGTAAGTGATATTCCAACCGGACTTCCTAGTTTTGTAGAATTTGGTTTTGATATGGCTCATATATCTTTTATTTTAGTATCGGCTTTGACTTTGGCAGTTCTGGGGACTATAGATTCACTTCTTACCTCTCTAGTTGCAGACTCCTTGACAAAAGATAAACATAACTCAAATAAAGAATTAGTAGGACAGGGTATAGGAAATATAATCTCTTCTTTATTTGGAGGTCTGCCGGGTGCAGGTGCTACTATGAGGACAGTTTCGAACATTAAAAGCGGAGCTACATCTAAAGTGTCAGGGATGCTTCACTCTGTATTTTTACTTTTGATTTTACTTGCCCTTGCTCCACTTGCAAGTAAGATACCGATGCCGGTATTAGCCGGTATACTTATCAAGGTAGGTTTTGATATATTTGACTATAAGATGTTAAAACAGTTAAAAATAATACCAAAATACGATGTGTCTGTTATGATGATAGTATTTATATTAACAGTATTTGTTGACTTAATAGTCGCAGTTGGAGTTGGTGTTGTTTTATCTGCATTTTTAATTATTTATAGACTAGTTAAAGAGAGTGAAGTAAATATTTCAGGGGAAGAAACTGAAGAAAATAAGGACGATAGAATCTTTAAAGACGGTTTAGTCCGAATTGTAAATATTAAAGGACCTTTTTTCTTTGGTTCTACATCATTTATCCTTGATAAGGTAGATAAAATCTATGATGTTAAAAATGTTGTTTTAGATTGTAGTTTAGTTTCGTTTATGGATTTATCGGCAATATATGCTCTTAGCGAGACAATAGAGAAACTAAAAAGCAGTGGCAGTGAAGTTTATATAGTTGCAGATGAGAAAAGAAAAGAGAAGCTTATCAAACTCGGTATAACTCAAAGTATAGAGGTAGATAAGATTATAGATTCCCAAATGAGAGCTTTAAGAGCTATAAAAGAGAAGTAGTTACTTTATTAAACCTCTTTAAGGTATTTGGAAAGTTCTTCTGCTAATAATCCAACTTTAATAGGTTTTGCGACAAAGGAGTTCATTCCATTATCAAAATAGTATTGAATATCATTTTTCATACTGTTCGCAGTTAAAGCGATGATTGGAATGTCTGATTCTTCTCTAATGATTCTTGTAGCTTCTATACCGTCCATATTTGGCATAGTAACATCCATTAAAATGAGGTCATATTTTTTTTCTTTAAATGCTCTAACGGCTTTTTCCCCATCTTCTACTATTTCACAAGTTAAATACATATCTTTTAGTAGGATTTCTATTAGCATCTGGTTAGTTTTGTTGTCTTCAGCTACTAGTATATGACCTTTAAATTTATAATCTTTTTTAGTTTGTAACTCTTGCGATGACTTGTCTGCTTTTGGTGCTAGTATATAAAAACTAAAAACACTTCCTTTGTTTAATGTACTTTCTAAACTAATCTTACCACCCATTAGTTCAACAAGTTCTTTAGAAATGGCAAGTCCAAGTCCTGTCCCTCCGAAGTTTCTTGAAGTAGAGTTGTTCTCTTGTTCAAAAGGCTCAAAAATACGTTCTTGAGCTTCATCTGAAATACCAACACCGGTGTCACTGACAGATATATATAAAAGCTCTTTTTCATATTTTACAGATACACAGATGCTACTATTTTCTTTAGAAAATTTTATAGCATTTGAGATTAGGTTTGCTAAAACTTGTTTTAATCGAAGTGAATCACTATTAGCAAACATAGGTGTATTATCACTTTTTATAAGTTCTAATTTTATTTTTTTATCTTCTGCATTATTTGTATATAAAGTTATTATGTCATCAAGTTCTTGAGAAAGATTAAAGTCTGTATTTTCTATTGTTAATTTCCCATCTTCTATTTTACTGATATCAAGAATATCGTTTATAATTTCAATTAGAGAGTTAGAAGAACGTCTAACCATATCAATGTATTTTAATTTTTTTTCATCTTTTTCATCTTTTTTCAAAAGGTTGATAAAACCTATTATTCCATTAAGCGGAGTCCTTATCTCATGAGACATATTTGCTAAAAACTGACTTTTGATTCTATTGGCTCTTTCGGCATCTTCTTTTGCCTGTTTTAAAAATTGTTTACTTGTTATTAGTTCATTTTCTATCTCTTTTTGTTTCGAAATATCTATACCTACGGTAATAATATATTTCATTTGTCCTTTTTCATTGTTTACAAGTGCGTTAGACCATTCAAACATTCTATTTTCGCCATTTTTTGATATCCATGAATTTTGAAAACTCTCAACTATAATTCCTTGTCTGGCTTTTTTAATAATACCAATGACTTTGTCTCTCATCGACTCATCTAAAAACTTTGACCAAAAATACGGTTGTGAAGATATTTCTTTTTGTGTATATCCTACGAAGTTTTGACCGTAATTATTTATTCTAATCATGACTCCGTCTCTATTTATAACCCCTATAATGGCATTTGTGTTTTCTAAGATATTTGTCAAAAAATTCTTCTCAAAAAGAATCTCTTCATCTGCTAATTTTTTCTTTGTAATATCAGTTTGAATCGCTATATATCTGATGATTTTGTTATTTTCAAAAATTGGAGTTATAGATAATTGATTCCAAAATTTACTGCCGTCTTTTTTATAATTTAATATTTCACATTCACATGTTTCATTAGATTTCAACTTGTCTTTAATATATTGTATAGTTTGTTTATTGCTGTCTTTTCCTTGCAAAAAATTTGGATTTTTTCCATATATATCTGCTTGCGTATAACCTGTTGAATTTTCAAATGCACTATTTACATACATAATTTTTTGTTCATTGTCTGTAACAATTACACCTTGGGATATATTATGAAGCGCATCATTATGCATCTCAAAAATTTCATCTTTTTGTTTTAATATTGAAGAGATTAAAAAGCTCAAAAGAATACCAATAAAGGTAAATATAAAAGGATAAATTTTGTCAATTTTATTTTCAAATGAGTCTAAGGCATTAATCTTTAGAGTCCAGGTATGATTGTCAATATTTAATCTTGTAATATGTGTTAATCTACCCAAAATTGTACTATTTGGTTGAGAATCAAATAGTAAGTTATTTTTAGAGACTTTTTCATTATCATATAATTTTAAACTAACTTGGTCTAAAGAATCTTCAACTATGCCAAGCATAAAATCTTTTGCACGAAAAGGGGAGTATATAAACCCTTTAATATCTTTATACTTATCTTCTTTACTCTTTAATATCTTTTCACTTTTATAGTATGGCAGATATAGTAAAAAACCTGCTTGCTCATCTTGACCGTTTTCCTGAACAAGCCTAACTTTGCCAGATAGGGAAGGTTTTCCTGTCTCTATTGCATACTGCATTGCATCTCTTCTTGTTTTTTGAGAATACATATCGTATCCAAATGCTCTTATATTACGCCAATCAAAAGGCTCAAGATATATAATAGATGTATAAAAATCTCTTTTTCCTGCAGGATGAATTGCGTATTCTTTAAACCCTTCAGAACGTATTTGAGATATATTGTCTTTTATTTCATCCTCTTGTAAAACAACGGAATATCCAACACCTTGGATGCCCGGAAAATTATCTTTAAGATTTAAATTTTTAATATAAACAGAAAATTGTTTTCTACTTACTTCACCATTATTTGCTTCAAAAAGAGCTACTCCTCCATACAAAATTTCTCTGTATGTTTTAAGCCTGTCTTCCAATTTTATTACAATTTTTTTTGCAACTTCATTGAATCTATAGTGTTCTTTTTTTAAATAGTAGCTGTAAACAGTTATACCAATCATAAAACTTAAAAATATTCCAAAAAGTAAAATTATTTTATGAGATTTCATGATTTTTATAGCTCCCTTTTAGACCATATATTGTGTTGTGTTATTAATTTATTATAACAATGTGAAAATATAATAATATCTAAATATTGATAAAACCAATATTGTTGAATTAAATAATTTTCTTTAGAAGCCGAGAATAACAGCGTGTATTTGATACTGATATTTGAATTATGATAAGATATTGTTATAAGTTGACCTACGAAGGAATTTAAATGGATTCATTATCAGAACTTAAAATTGATCTTCGCCAAATGATTATAGCTATAGAAACAACAGTTGATCTTGTTGGAATGAACGATACAAATCATGCTAAACGTGTTGCATATATAGCTAGTCAAATAGCTCACAAACTTGGTTTTAGTGAAGAAGATAACCAGTATGTATTTGAGCTTGGTTTATTGCATGATTGTGGGGTGTCTACTGAACAAATGCATAGTAATCTTGTAAATCATTTTGATTGGGAAGATGCACATATACATTGTGAAATAGGTTATAACTTATTAAAAAGTTTTAAACCGCTTCGTAAATTTGCTATACCGGTTTTACATCATCATACGGCATTCAACAAATTAAAAAAACTTAATTTAACTGAGCGTGATGCTAATATGGCTAATCTTATTTTTCTTGCAGATAGGATAGATGTTACCGCGGCTGCACATTATGAAACGGATATTCTATTGGCAAGAGATTCCATTGTAAAAAATATAAAAGAATATAGCGGTACTTATTTTGATCCAAATATTATAGAAGCATTTCTTTCATTAGAACGTTCAGAAGCATTTTGGATTGCTCTTGAAGATAGGCATATCAGCCGTTTTACTTGGGATATGGGACAGTTTGAGACTAGCACTGTAATTAATATGTCTCAATTAAAACAGTTGTCTCTAATAATAGCTTATATTGTAGATCAAAAAAGTCCATTTACTGCTCAACATTCAGCTAGAGTAGGGAGCTTGGCAAAATATATTGCTTCACGATATGGATTGTCTGACGAGCAATGTCAAAAGATAGAGATAGCAGGATTTTTACATGATATTGGAAAATTACGTACACCGGATAATATTCTTCAAAAGCCGGGAAAATTGACAAAAACTGAACGCTCTATAATGGATCAGCATAGTTATGAAACATTTGAAATATTACGTCATGTTAAAGGATTGGAAGATATTTCTATATGGGCTGCTTTTCATCATGAGGGTTTAAACGGTACAGGGTACCCATTTCATCCAAAAGAAAAAGATTTAAGCATTGAGGCACGTATAATAGCTGTAGCAGATATATTTCAAGCACTTGTTCAAGATAGACCTTATAGAGGAGGTATGTCACTGGACAATGTTCTAAGCATAATTTATGAATATGTTGATATTGGTAAACTAGATGAAAGTGTTGTAAAGGTTATTGAAAAAGATAGTCAGAAGTGCTTTGATATAGCAAAAGGTGAAGCTGAAGAAAATAAAGATAGTGAAAGACCAATTATACCTTGGAAAAGATAGTTTAAATTTATAAAAGTTGATTAGATATTTGAAAAAAGTGGCTCCGGATACTGGATTCGAAC
>JAPHSI010000170.1 GCA_026193155.1 Sulfurimonadaceae bacterium
AACATCCATTTTCCCATACTGTTTTATAAGATTGTCACTTCCATGTTTTTTATTAACATATACAGCGTATAAAATACTGTGGAGAGAATTCTTAGTTATTTCATTTAACATTCTATTTGAAGAGTACATTGCATCAGATATATTTGCCCCACGATGACCAAAAGATGATCTAACTCCTATAAATAAAATTAGTAATAACGGAATAAACAACAAAAGTCTTGTAGAGTATCTTGTTTCAAAAATTGCAGAAAAACCATAAGATAATTTTTTAAGATATATGTAACCAAATGCAGTCATCATTCCAAAAGCAATTAATAGTGCAAGTTTATAATCAGCTAATAACATAGAAAAAACTTCTTGAGGATATTCTAAATACTCTACAAAAAGATAATTTGGTCTAACATCATATTGGGCTACAAATGGAAAAGTTGCATTTTCAATATATATTAGAACCAACAGAACAATTAAAAAATAATATTTTAAAGTAACTACAACAAACTTTTTTAGTTTTTTTGGTGACAAACTCATTAACAATAAAGGTACAATAAGCAAAAAGCTTGCAGTAATTGTATCCATTCTTAGACCATAAATAAAACTCAACCAATAACTAGTGTCCGTATCTTGGATATGATTAAAATAATATATGAATAATAATAACCTACCTATAAAAAAGATGGATATCATATATAAATAATATTTAAATAGTTGTTTAATTAACTGCATCTATAACCTTGAAATTTTTTGACATGATACTTTAATCCTGCTTGTAACTTGTTAAATTATATTCTTTAATACTTTTATCTCTTACAAACTAATGATTAAAAAATTCATTTAATAATATTGTACTAAATGACTTTCTCAAAAAGTATATTTCCCCATACAATTAAAAAAACAAATATACTTAAAAATACAATTGTACTACCGACATCTTTAGCACGTTTCGCCATAAGATGATGATCTAAAGTAACCAAGTCTACTACTCTTTCAATTGAACTATTAATAGTCTCAGCTATTAAAACACCCATCATAGATATAAACATTATCAGTTTACTAATTAAGTCTAATTCTATATATATTAAAAATGGTATTAAGATAATACCAAACGCAAGTTCTATCTTAAAGGATGTCTCCGTTTTAATAATATCTAGTAAACCATGTAAAGCATATGACGTATTTTTAAATATTGTATATTCTGGTTGATTTCTCAAACTATTTCTCCTACTTTTTGCAAAACATCTTCAGCTTTTATAAGCTTCATACAATCATGATGCCCAAGTGGACACTGACGTTTCATACAAGGTGCACATTCTAAATCTTTTGTAAAAATCACACCCTTTTCATTCATCCATTGATTTGTTTCAGTATATTTTGTCGGTCCAAATATAGTTACTGTCGGTATTTGAAAAGCAGCTGCCAGATGCATAGGTCCAGAATCGTTTGTGACAAACAAGTCTAAACTTGCAATACCACTAATCAACTCCTCTACACTTGTTTTGGCTGCTAAGTTTTGGTAGTTTTTTACACCTGCAGCTACAAGTAGTTTTTCAATATCTGCAGCTATCTCATCCTCATTTGGTCCGCCAAAAATCACAATATTATATTCTTTTGACAGCTCAATCGCTACTTTGGCAAACTCTTCAGGGTACCAGCGCTTTGCACTTCCGTAAGTAGCTCCAGGATTTAACCCAAGTAGCTTTTTATTTGTATTTTTATCTTTTTCATAACCATATATTTTAAGTTTTCCAGGTGTTGTTTGAATACCGAAACTTTTATTTATAAAATCATTGTAACGTATAACTTGATGTATCTCTTTTTTTGTATATCTTTTGTATATATACCTTTTTTTAACACCTAAAAAGAAAAGCAGATACTGAGTAGTAAAATTTTTTCTAAAACTAAGAGCAATATCGAACTTACCGACTTTTTTTGCATCTCTATAAAGATTTAAATATCTAAAACCTTCTTTTTTGGATTCATCAATGAAAATCTTCTCAACACTTGGATGATGTAGAAAAAGTTTCGTAGAAACGTATGAGCCATATATAGTCAATTTAGCGTCCGGGTATGTTTTGACTATATTTTCTATTGCAGGTGTTGTCATCACTGCATCGCCAAGCCAAGTAGGTATCTCTATAAATATTTTCAAACTATTTTACCTAACACTCACAACTTTGTATTTTTGCTATTGTTTTAGTAGTGCTTTTACCGTCTACAAATTGCACAAGTTTTACTTCACGGGTTATATCGCTACCGACTACCTCTTTACCCTCATAGTCTCCGCCTTTTACAAGGACATCAGGTTCAACCATTTTTATAAGCTCATACGGTGTCTCGTCTGAAAAAACAGTTACAAAATCAACACTCTCTAAAGCAGACAAAACAAATGCACGGTCCTCTTCAGAGTTGATAGGGCGAGAATCACCTTTTAGTTTTCTAACACTTGCATCTGAGTTAAGTCCTAAAATTAAAACATCACCATATGATTTTGCAATATC
>JAPHSI010000153.1 GCA_026193155.1 Sulfurimonadaceae bacterium
AAAAGATGCCATAAAAATCATGGGTAAACATCAAGTAAGAATAGATTTAAGTGATGATGAAATTGATAATATAATAGCTTTTTTAAAATCAGTTAATGGGCAAATAGTGAATTTTTCCGAGTAAAGTTTATGAATCCGCTATTTGTGCTTCTTTTGCCCCAAGAATCTTTTGCAAATTTTTTGGTGATAGTTCCACTTCCAAGCCTCTTTTTCCTGCACTGACAAATATACTGTCATACACAAATGCACTCTTATCTATAACTGTTTCAAGTCTTTTCTTCTGCCCTATCGGGCTTACTCCACCCAAAATATAGCCTGTCGTATTTTCAACATCTTTAGGCTCAGCCATAGCAACTTTTTTTACACCTAAAGCTTTTGCAAAACTTTTTAGACTTAACTTAGCCGTAACGGGCACAATACCTACTGCCAAACTTTTATCACTTCGCACAACCAAAGTCTTAAATACTCTGTTGGCATCTACACCCATCTTCTGTGCAGCTTCTTCTCCATAAGACTCTGTACTGCTATCGTGATTATACTCATGAACGATATATTGAATTTTTTGTTTTTTAAGTAGTTTTATAGCAGGTGTCATCCTAGTCCTTTTTAAAGATTCAAAAATATTTTACTATATTGTTTTAAACGAATTTCATTCTTGTTAGGATCTGTTCTAATCTCTTTACTTAAACCTCTTGCCCATGAAGGGGAAGGAGAATAAAGGATGGTAAGTTCTAGTGTTTTATTATCTAACTTTATTTGTTGCATCTCACGTGAACGCAAATCAAACTTTGTTTTTGTAGCTTTTTGAAAAAGCTCTGCAACGAATATGCTTGAAAAAAAGATTCTAAGTATTTTATTTTTATTTTTAGCTAAAAGTGACAAAACATCTACTAAGACAATATTATACAAATCTCCATCACTTGCCCCGCTTCCTTCAGCCCTACTACACTGTTCAATAGTGTCAAAAATTCCGATACTGTTTTCTTTAAAAAAGTTTTGTCTCTCCTCTTTTGTACTTAATGGCTTCTCTGTTTTACAACTCTGCTCCAACAGAGACCAAAAAGCATTATAACGACTGCCATAATACCAATCCACATCACCTTCTTGCAGCTTTTTTTGAGCAAAACGGGCAGGAGGAGTATTACCTACAATTATTGTCTTTGCATCTGCAATATTAAAAGGTTCATAAGGATGTTTAAAATGACAATATGTGTGGATTTCGCTTTTTCTATAGACCTTATTCATATCTACTTCTTATTTAAATAGTTACACAACCTCAGCCCGTGTAAAAATATAAACCAAGAGACATAAGTCCATAAAAATAAAAACAACACTATCGAAAAAGAGCCGTATAGAGTAGTATACGACTTGTTTAAAAAGATGTAATATATAAACATATTTTTTATAACGGTAAAAGCAATTGAGACTATTAAAGAGCTTAAAAAAGCCGCTCCAAACCTTACCTTTATATTTGCAGAGAGTTTAAAAAGAATGAAAAACAAAACCCAAATTATTATATTTGGAATAATCGGCAAGATATTTACTTCCGAAGTGTAAGTATTCATAGCCATGGCTGATGCTATATAAGCCGATATGGAAAATGCTATTGCCAAAGATATTGGTGTAATTATTATCATTAGAACATATATTCCTATACTTTGTATAAAATCCCTTTGCGGCGCTTTAAAAATGTTATTTACAATATATTCATAGTTTTGAAAAAATAGAAGTGACGATATAAAAAGCATACCAAAACTAAACAAACTAAGTTCAATCGAGTTTTGTAAAAAATCGTTTATATAACCCATTATAAGTTCATGGTTTACAGGTAAAAAGTTAGTAAGTATAATTTTTTGAATCTCCAAATAGATATCCAAAAAAGCATCCATCGAAGTGAGTACCGTTATAAAAATTAAAAGTAAAGGAATCAGAGCAAAGATAGTATAAAAGCTAAGTGAGGCTGCATCCAGAGTTAGTTCTCTGTCAAATGCAATCTCATAAATTCTCTCAAGTTTTAGATAAAATCTTAATATCTTAGTTTTTTGTATACCCATAATATGGATTATACACTAATTAAGTCCCATTTTAGAAGGGTTTAAAATGTTGTTTGGATCAAATGCCATTTTAATAGATTTAAAAAGGTTCATCTCCTCTTCAGTAAATGCCATACCCATATATGGAGCTTTTGCAAGCCCTATTCCGTGTTCACCGCTTAATGTACCGCCAAGGTCAACTGTAGCCTGAAATACTTCTTCTATCGCTTGATAAGCGATTTTAACCTGCTCAGGATCACTTCCGTCAACCATTACGTTTGTATGAACATTTCCATCACCCGTATGACCAAAACATGGAATATTTATTTTATATTTATCGGCTATTGCATAAAACTTCTCTAAAAGTTCAGGAAGTACCGCACGAGGAACAGTTACATCTTCATTTAGCTTTTTACTTCCGTATACACTTAGTGCAGGAGATGCATTACGTCTTGCAAACCAGATATCTGCAGCTTCTTTATCATCTTTTGCGATTTTAAACTCAGTACAACCATTTTCAAAGAAAACTTTCTCAATCTGAGCCAGCTGAAAGTTCAAATCATCTTCTAGGTTTCCATCTACATCCGTTACAAGCAAAGCTCCTGCATCTACAGGAAGACCTTTATTAAAAGTCTGCTCAACCGCACGTATGGTAAGGTTATCCAAAAACTCCATTGCAACAGGTGTTACACCACTTGCCATAGTTTTATAAACTGCATTCATAGCACTCTCTACAGAATCAAATAGCCCCATAGCTGTTTTAGTCATCTTAGGTTTTGGAATAAGACGAAGAGTTATCTCACTTAAAACGGCCAAAGTACCCTCAGAAGCTATTAAAATACCGCTTATGTTATAACCTGCCACATCTTTTATAGTACGTTTTCCGGCTTTTATAATATCACCGTTTGGAAGCACCGCGCGCGTAGCCATAACGTAATCTTTTGTAATTCCGTATTTCGCCGCACGCATACCGCCTGCGTTTTCACTTACATTTCCGCCTATTGTTGAGTAATCTTGGCTTGCAGGATCCGGCGGATAAAAAAGACCGAGTTCTTCAACTGCTTTTTGCAAGTCCATATTTACTACACCCGGTTGAACTACGGCTACCATATTTTTAAGATCTATCTCTAAAATCTTATTCATATGTTTTTCCATCGCAAGAACGATTCCGCCGCTACTTGGAAGTGCACCACCTGTAAAGCCGCTACCTGCACCGCGAGGGACTATTACTATTTTATGCTCGTTACAATATTTTAAAATTTTTGATATATCATCTTCACTTCTTGGAAATAAAACTGCATCAGGCTCAAATCTCTCACGTGTAGCATCGTAAGAATAAGCTATAAGATGAGCTTTATCACTGTAAATATTCTCGCTACCTACAATATTTTCAAAATATTTTATATGTTTATCTTCCATCATTTTCTATCCTCTATATCAAATTCACTAAGTAAACTATGAAGTTTTTTATCTGAGTTTTTTATTGTCTCAAAAAGTGTTCTATTTTTTGGATTATGTTTTACCATCAAAGAAAAATAATGAGGTTCATAATCTTGCAATTCTTCACTTCCCTCACCAAACCATGCTTTGTCAATTTTATCGATACGGCTGTAAAAAGGTAACTTAATATTTTTTTGTTCAAATGAAATTTCTGAAATATTTAAAATTTTAAAGCTTCTTGCATCTAATGTATAAAGTTTTTTGTCAAGGTAAAAAAAGAAAAGCCCAGTATTTGCAGAAATACTCATCTCTTTAAAATCTTCTTCAATAGGTGTAGGATGTCCATTCATGGATAATATTGTTGCAAAAATATCAGGATGTATCCATTGAACTGTTTTTGCGTTTTTTGTTATTTTGCTATAAACTTCTTCATTTGGAGCAATTAAAAGTGCACGAGAATACCCAAAAGCAAGTACTACCTTATCACCAACACTCACATCCCACTTTCCTCGTGGCAGCGCCGAATGTTGTAAATCGTCATACTCACTAAGTTTTAACGTAGCTATTTTTGTTTGTTCATCATAACTATCGACTATAGCGTTTTTTAAAATACTCGCATGCTCATCAGTAAACTTGTGTACTACAAAACCACTCATGCCAATATCTATTTTATCTACATTCATTGTAGCTGTTTTTTGTTCCTTATCTACACTCAATACTGTTGATGTTAAAACCGAGCTGTACACAGAGGAGATTAAAAATACTAATACAAATATATACTTCATCTAACTTCTTTTTATAATTTTAATGCGATTATATCGCAACTAAGCTAATTTTTGATAAGGTTACAAAAATATTTTATATAGGTTAAATTATTGTTGCGTATTTTACTGCTATTTTTACTATTAACAACTTCACTTTTTAGTTCGCGTGTAGATTCTTTTAGATGGCCATTAGGGGTATCTTATCTTATGTTTCTCGAGCAAAATGAGCTTCCTGTTCAGGAACTTTATTATGATCTTGATAAAGACGATCAAAAATTTTTAGAAGAGGTTCGTGCCGGGACAAATTGTCAAAAGCTTGTAACACAAGATGGTGAAGTTCTTCAAACACTTATACCTATGAATGATGAACTACAGATACATCTTTATAAATATAAGGGTAAGTATTATTTTGAAGTTATCCCTATTATCAGTGAAACAAAACGGGAAGCTTTTGTTTTAAAAATAACGCATTCTCCATACTTGGATATCATAAAAGCAACCGGTAGCAAAAAACTTGCTCAAATATTTGTTGCAAACTATAGATACTCGCTTAACTTTAAACGAGACCTTCGTAAAGGTGATATTTTGATTATGATGTATGATCAAAAATATCGTCTTGGCAAACCATTTTCGATGCCTACGTTAAAAGCCGCCATGGTGGAAATGCAGGGTAAAAAACACTATATTTACCATAATACAAATGATGATAGATACTACAATACAAAAGGTCATGAGGTTGAAGGTTTCTTACTAGCGAAACCTGTTAAAAATGCTCGTATATCTTCATACTTTACAAAAAGACGCTTTCACCCAATACTAAAAAAATATCGTGCACACTTAGGTGTAGATTATGCAGCACGTCGTGGAACTCCAATTGTTGCCGCTGGTAGCGGTAGGGTTATTTTCAAAGGTCGTACTCGCGGTTACGGAAATTTAATTAAAATAAGACACTCTGATGGATATGTTACACTTTATGCACATCTAAAATCTTTTCGTCGTGGTATAAAAAAAGGTAAATATGTTAAAAAAGGACATACAATAGGTTATGTTGGAAGTACTGGTCTCTCAACTGGTCCGCATCTACACTTTGGTTTATATAAACACGGTCGTGCTATAAATCCTTTACGTGTTGTTCAAGTAACTACCAAGAAACTTAAGGGTAAAGCAAAAAAAGAATTCTTACAACTTAAAAATAACTACGATAAAAGTTTAGATATACATCTTGAAAACTTTACGCGCTTTATTAAAGAACCTAAGCCTGACAGTGTTTGTTATTTCTATGGGGAGAAAACTAGTTGTGAATGAGTTTACTACCATAGACAAAATCAGCCCTCTTGAAAATCCAAGCTACATTAAACCTATGAAAATAGATTATACATACAAAGGTAAAAAGAAGATTTGGGAAGCAGTTATAAGTCATGACAGTGTTTCCGTACTTTTATACAATAAAGACAAAAATGCCTTTATTGTAGTTAAACAAATACGTATTCCAGTTTTAAATATGAATAAAAAAAATGGAGAGATGTATGAACTTTGTGCAGGACTTGTTGACAAAGACAAACCTAAAGTACAAATTGCAAAAGAGGAAGTTTTTGAAGAGTGCGGCTATGATATAGATGTATCATCTATTAAAAAAATAGCCTCTTTTTATACCAGTGTAGGTATAAGCGGTGCAGAACAAACTATGTACTATGCTGAGTGTGATGAAAGTATGAAAGTAAATGACGGCGGTGGTCTAATAGAAGAGGATATAGAGGTCTTGTATATCCCGGTTAAAGAAGCAAAAGAATTTATGTTCAATACAAAATATCAAAAAACTCCGGGTCTTATGATGGGATTTTACTGGTTTTTTGATAATATCGCGTAGATTCTAATCTTCGTGAACATCTTTGTATTTGTCTCTAATTGCTATAAATTTTTCTTTATTTTCTAAAAATAATTTTATTAAAGTTGGATCAAAGTGCTTTGCACTCTCTTCTTTAAACAAATCAAATATCTTTTCATCATCCCAAGCTTTTTTATACACCCTATCACTTCCAAGGGCATCAAATACATCTGCAATAGCAGTAATACGTCCAAATATATGTATTTCATCCCCTTTTAATCCTCTAGGATAACCGCTACCATCCCATTTTTCGTGATGCTCGTGTGCAACAACTGCTGCTGCTTTTAAGAGCTTTCTATCTGAGCCTTTTAAAACGCTGTACCCTATTTCAGAGTGTGATTTCATAATCTCAAACTCTTCTTCTGTCAATCTAGCAGGTTTTTTTAAAACTGAGTCTGATATAGCTACTTTTCCTATGTCATGCATTGGACTAGCTATAAAGATTGTTTCATATTCATCTTCACACAAACCATATAGCTTAGCTAATAATTTAGAATACTCTGCCACTCTTTTAACATGATAACCGGTCTCTTTACTTCTGCTCTCACCAATCTCACCCATCTTATATACAATCTCTTTTTGAGTATCTTCTATCTCTTTGTGCATATTTGTAAGTTCTGTTATATCATGCATAAGGTGTAAATGCTCTTGAATAACTCCACTTGCATCCTCTATTGGATAAACTATAGTATCTATATAATATGGTGAGCCGTCTTTAGCTATGTTTGTAAAAGAGATAGCTACATGTTCATGTATTGTTAATGTTTCTTGCAGTCTTCTACAATCACCCAATTTAACATGTTTTTCATCTCTCAAATTTTGACAGTTTATACCTACTAGTTCATCTAAAGTATATCCACTGAGTTTACAAAAGTTTTCATTTGCATAAGTTATAATGTTACTTGTATCTGTTTTTAAAATTGCAGTGAATTTATCTGTAGCACTTTCATACTCTTGAGAGAGTTTTATTGAGTGAGCCAAATCTACCTGAGAGCCTTTTAGTTTATCTTCAAAATACTCTTTTACTTCTTCTTGTTCAGTAATATCATTTCTTAATCCAATATACTCTTCTATCTCTCCATTTGCATTAATTATTGGTTTAATAAGAGCATCTACCCAGTAGTATCCACCATCTTTTTTCTTATTTTTAACCTTACCACGCCAAGACTTTTTTAAATCTTTTATAGTATGCCACATATCTTTAAATGCTTCTTTCGGTGTATCCGGATGCCTTACTATATTATGATTTTTACCTATAAGTTCATCTTCGCTGTAACCGGAAATTTCGCAAAAAGATTTATTAACATAAGTAATTATCCCTGAACGGTTAGTTTTTGAAACTATAGAGCTTTCATCTACCGTATCTTTATACTCTTGTAAAAGTTTGACAGAACATAATACCTCGTCATTTTTTCTCTTATAATCTATCCATAAATCAACTTTTAACACTAACTCTTCTGCAACAATAGGTTTTGTAAGAAACTCTACAATTCCAACTTTTAATCCATCTCGAATAATTGATGGGGCAAAACTATCTGCAAGTAAAATAACAGATATTTTATTTTTACTTGAAATATAACTATGGCTTTGCATAAAATGTACTGCATTTATTTCTTCTGTAGACTGATCAAAAATTATCAAGTCTATTGAATGTGCATCAACCAGTTTTAATATAGCTTCTTCATTATGTGCACTAACAATATTATAGTACCTGTTCTCTAACAACTCTTGAAGATGATTTTCAAGTTCTTTTGATTCAGAAACAATAAGTATTGTATTGAATTTATTTTTTTCAAGCTGCTCTATGTCAATAACTACTTGAGGTATCTTATGAGAAAAATTCAGATCCTTAACAATAAAGTCTATTACACCTTTTTGGTAGGTCTGTTCTCTAAAGTCAGAATCATCATCACCTGTTAAGACAAATATTTTCTCATGAGAATCTTCAAGTTCTTTTATCAACTCATATCCGTTTCCATCAGGTAGATTGATATCGAGTAAAATATAGTTAATCGTTTCAGTTTTTAGAATTTCCCTAGCTTCATTTAAACTAAATGCATTAAAACAGTTAAAACCACTTGCAGATATTTCAAGCGTAATTATAGTATTAGTTACTTTTGAATCTTCAACTATCAGTATATTATAGCTTGAAGGTTTAAAAGTCATTTTTGAAAAAGCATTACATTGTTTTGATGACATAATACTCCTATCCCTTTTTTATTTTTATTACGCGAATATGAAATATATTATAATTCTTTTTAATTTTAGTTTAAAATTAAACATAAACAGAATCACGTTATTATCACATTTATAATTTAGTAAGGAATATATAGTTAGTATTGTATAGAAGTATATAAAAGGGGCATGAGATTGGATAATAGTGTATATATTGCAAGACAACCAATAGTTACAGATGAAAAAAAAATTTATGGTTATGAGTTATTATTTCGTTCAATTGAGAATGATGGTTTAGAATCTGCACAATTCGGTGATGGTACGATAGCTTCAACAAGAGTTGCCGTTAATACATTAAATCATATAGGGCTTGACAAGGTTGTAGGTGACGAGCTTGCCTTTATAAATATAGACAGTGATTTGATACTTACCGATGCAATCTTAAGCGTCCCAAAAGATAGGTTTGTTTTAGAACTCTTAGAAACCATTAGCATTACAGAAGCTATGCTTGAGCGTATAAAAGAGTTAAAAAAGCTTGGCTTTAAATTTGCACTTGACGATGTCAGCTGTTCTGAAGAGTTTTTAAATAACTTTAGACCTATTTTTCCATATTTATATATTTTAAAGTTAGATGCCAG
>JAPHSI010000192.1 GCA_026193155.1 Sulfurimonadaceae bacterium
AAATATAAAAGAGTATTTTGAAGCACTTATAAGTTTAAGTACAAATATTCGTATAGTAGTGTTTGTTGATGAAAAGGCTAATGATGTATATAATTCATATATGACAATATGGCGCGTAACAAATAACATAGATGCTCTAAGAGATATTTATATATCAGGGCTTATGGTAGGTGTAGACGGTACAAATAAAAACTCACTTGACGGCTTTAGTAGAAGATGGCCGGATGATGTTGCTTGTACACCAAGTGTTATTGAAAACTTAAAAGAAAAAGGTGTTTGGGATTTTCCAGAATCACTACATAAAAAATACCAGATATAGTTAAAAGTGATTTGCTTTTTTTAACTATTAAG
This sequence comes from Sulfurimonadaceae bacterium, assembly GCA_026193155.1. Lineage (GTDB taxonomy): Bacteria > Campylobacterota > Campylobacteria > Campylobacterales > Sulfurimonadaceae > Sulfurimonas. Next base: position 352 of record JAPHSI010000192.1, read on the forward strand.
GTGCATATAATACTTTGTAATGTACCATAGCCAATATAATTTTAAGGTCTATTATGAAAAAAGTCTTATTTATTGTTTTTTCAATATTTTTCTTTATATCTATACCAACTCAAGCAGCAATATATAAGGGGCAAAAGGTATATTCAAAAGTTTGTATGCAATGTCATACTGACGGTGAATCTTTTGTGTCAAATAAAAAGCAGAAAGAATGGAATAGCCTTATGAAAAATAATGGAAATAGTCTGGCTAAATTACATTTGGAATCAGAAAACTTTAAAAAAGAAGTACAATACGAGACTTATAAAAAGTACTTTGAAGGTAGTAGTTTTAAGAAAAAATCTAAACATTTAAAACAATTTTTAGTTGAATACGCTAAAGATAGTGGTAATGTCCCTGCATGTAACTAAATTTAATACACACTCTATAAAACAAAAATTTTGTAATCTCCCTTTATTTGGCTAAAATACGAAACTTATTTTCTAACAGGATATTTTAATATGGAAAAAATGTGGTCTGGTCGTTTTTCACAATCTGCTTCATCTCTTTTAGATGAGTTTAACGCTTCTATTATGTTTGATAGAGAACTTTATATCGAAGATATTGAAGGCTCAATTGCTCATGCAACAATGCTAGAAAAGCAAGGTATTTTAACACACAAAGAATTGGAAGATATAATTTCTGGTTTAAACCAGGTTCGCTTAGAAATAGAGAGTGGTGAGTTCGAATGGAATATCTCAGATGAAGATTTACATATGGGTATTGAAAAGCGTCTAACCGCTATTATCGGTGATGCAGGTAAAAAACTACATACTGCTAGAAGTAGAAATGACCAAGTTGCTGTTGATTTTCGCCGTTGGACATTAAAGAAGAATCTTGTAATTGTAGATTCTATTAAAAAATTAATGGCAGAGATATTAAATGTCGCCGAGTTACATACAGAGACTTTAATACCAGGTATGACACACCTTCAACATGCTCAACCAACTAACTTTGGATTTCATTTAGGTGCATACCTTTCTATGTTCAAGCGTGATATTGCTAGATTTGAAGATTCATATGAAAGAAATAATATCTCACCCCTTGGTTGTGCTGCACTTGCCGGAACACCTCATAATGTTGACAGAAAGATGACAGCCGAACTTTTAGGTTTTGACAGTGTAAGTACTAACTGTTTAGATACGGTAAGTGATAGAGATTTTGCACTTGAAATTTTATTTAATATCTCAACGATGATGATGCATATATCTCGTCTTTCTGAAGAACTTATAATGTGGTCAAGTTATGAATTTGGATTTGTTGAATTAAGTGATGAATACTCAACCGGTTCATCTATAATGCCACAAAAGAAAAATCCTGATGTACCTGAACTTCTCCGTGGTAAAACAGGACGCGTATATGGTTCTTTAATGGGACTTTTAACTGTTATGAAAGGACTTCCTTTGGCATACAATAAAGACACTCAAGAAGATAAAGAGGGTGTTTTTGATTCTGTGAAAACTGCTGAAATATCACTAGAGATATTAAAAGAAGCTATTAAAACAATGGAAGTAAAACCACATAATATGGAAAAAGCTTGTGCTATTGGTCACTTAAGCGCTACAGATTTAGCTGATTATTTAGTTGAAAAATGTGATATTCCTTTTAGAGAAGCTCACTTCATTACTGGTCGGGCTGTAGCCAAAGGTGAAGAGTTAAACACAGATTTAAGTCAAATAGAGTTTAAATACTTAAAAGAGATAGACTCTCGTATAAATGAGGATGTGATGGAGTTTTTAGTTTTACGTAACTCTATGAATGCAAGAACTTCTGAAGGTGGTACTGCTACTGCAAGAACAAAAGAACAGTTAGAGCTTTTTAAAAATTTTTTAAATAGTTAAAAGGATAGAACGTGAAAGTTAGTATTACTCACAAAGAAGA
>JAPHSI010000196.1 GCA_026193155.1 Sulfurimonadaceae bacterium
ACATCTCCTTCTGCCATTAAATCAAGTGAAGCATCACGTTTTATACCCATAGTATCAACTGTTGCAATATTTTGTTCGGTATCTATTTTTACAACTTTACTTGGGATTGAAAGACACATTATCTCATCTCCATTTTAAACTTTATCCAAGATGCCACTTTTTTAAGAGACTCTTCGTCCTTTGTACTTACTTCAAGTATGTCTACGTTTGGTTTTAGTTTTCTGGCTGTCTCTTTTTCTTTCTCTATATCATATTCAAAATACGGAAGCAGATCTGTTTTAGTAAATAAAATCAAATCAGCCTGACGAAACATTACAGGATATTTTGCTATTTTATCCTCACCCTCAGGGACTGAAACCAATACTATATTCAGATGGCTTCCAACATCGTAAGATGCAGGACATACAAGATTTCCCACGTTTTCAACAAAACATACATCAATCTTCTCTAAGTCCATATGGTGTAGTGCCTTATGAACCATAAATGCATCCAAGTGACAAGCTGATCCTGTCTGAATCTGATGTGCATCTATCCCTTTTGCTTTTAGTCTGTCTGCATCCCGACTTGTCTCCAAATCACCCTCAACTACACCGAATTTAAACTCAGCTACATCTGCCAAATGCTCTAAAAGTGTAGTTTTTCCGCTCCCTGGAGAGCTCATAAGGTTTATACTTAGTACATTGTTCTTATCAAAATGCTGCCTGTTATGTCCAGCCTCATGATCGTTTTTATCTAATATCTTTGTAATTACATCTATTGTTTTTTTATCGTTTAATTGAGGGTTATCGTGTAAATGCGCATGAGCACTCTGATGCTCATCACTACTACCATGAGTATGACCTCCGACTACATTACTATCTGTTATACTGCATCCACAATCTGCACACATAAAATCTCCTTATCCTATTATCATATTTGAGCCTACTATTACCGATATAATTCCGGCAGAAGCGAATACTCTTCTTATATTTTGTTTTGAGTTTAATAAATTTTCGTTTATATAAAGAATAACACTACCAAAACCCACAAAAATCACCATTACCCCAAGTGTAAAAGCACCGACTAACATAAAGTCTACATTTTGACTCTCTACAACGCCAAGAGTTATAAGCATACCGCGAACTCCACCTATACCCATTAACATCCCGATGCTAAATGCACTAACACTATCTTTAGAGTCATGTTTATGTTCATCTCCAAACCAGATATGTATATGTTCTTTATTTTCATGGATATGTTTTTTCAGATGAATCTTATTATTTAAAACCATATATAAAAGATATATACCCATTCCTATAATTACTACTGATGAGATTGTATCACCGTAACCCAAAATAGAATCACTTATATTGTATGTTTGTAGAATTTTCGCAAATAAGAAAAGAGTAATCCCGTGTCCTATAGCAAAAAGAGTAGTAATAAGAAGTGTTTTTTTCTTTGATTTACCTATTGAAAAATCAGCTATAGCCGTTAGATGATCAGGCCCAAACGCGTGTAAAATACCATACCAAAAGATAATTGCTAAACCAAGATTTTCCAATTTGAATCCTTTAAAAACTGAATAACTGTTCATATTTTATATTTTTATATTAAAAATGAGTTTAAAATATATATTTCTTATATCGTTTTGGTACTAATTTAGATAAAATTAACATATGAGATGCATCTACTGTTCAAATAATAAACTTTACACCTTAAAAAGCGGACAATTAAAGTGCTCTAAATGCAATAAAAAATTCTCTTTAAAAAAATATGAAAAGGATTTAAAAGTTATAGAGTATTTTTGTAACGGAGTTAGTGCAAACAGCTGTGCAATAGAGATGAAAATCAGTTATTTAAGTGTAAAAAAACGCTATGAACTTTATAGAAAATATATTATAAACTATTTAGAAAAACAGTATCAAAATAAAACGACTATAGAGTATGATGAGTATATATACTTACCAAAAAGTAAAAAAAAGATAAAAGAAAATATTTTTGAAGCCCACAACTTTATAACGTTTCAATATGAAGATAAAGTTTATAACCTTTTGATGCCAGAATTAAGCAGATATAAAAATCAATTTTTAAACGATGGGCTGGATGATGTATATTTTAAAGAGTTTTCAAAATTTATGATGATGAATAAAATCTCTAAAACAAACAAAACAAAAAATCTTATTACAAAGTTTTGGGATTTTTTTGAGATAGAGATAATAAAGTATAAAGGTATATCGCAAGAAAACTTTTTTTCTTATCTTAAAGAGATAGAGTTTAAGTTTAACTACTCAGAAGAAAAACAAAAAGAGATATTAAAGAGTTTATACTTCTTCTGAATATTTTATATTATTTCTACCGCTGTTTTTAGCTTCATATAGTGCCAAATCTGCTACTTTGAAAGCTTTTTTAAAATTTTCAAAACTACCTGGCTTCGTATTTACACCTATAGAAGAAGTTATTTGAATATACTTTTCATTATCTATAAAAAATTTATATTCTCTTATTCTAGTGAATATTCTATCTATTACATTTATAGATGCTTGAATGTTCTCATTTTTTGTTTTTATTAAAACAACAAATTCTTCTCCACCGTATCTAATGGCTATATCTTCTTCTTCTCTTAACGTGTTTAATAGTATATTACCTATTTTTACAAGAACCTTATCTCCGACATCGTGACCATAAGTATCATTGATTCTTTTAAAATAATCAATATCTAATACAACTAAAATATATTCGTTTAGTTTTATTTTCTCTTCAATATGGTGTAAATAATTTCTATTATATACATTTGTTAATCTATCTACGAAAGATGAATGTTTCATAGTTCTATATCTGATTAGTTGAAAAATAAGTAATATCAACGAGATTACGGTAACAACAAGAATTAAAATTATTCCTGTTTTCATAGCCATTATTATATTGTGTATCTCCGATATTTTATTAATTGAAAAGTCTATTACCAATACAAGTTCAACAGAATCTTTATTTAGTATTGGTACTAAATAACTAATTGAAAGTTTCTGTAATACTTGATGTTCAATCACAACAGGCTCTTTTGTTGTGTAAAGTTCATACCATTTTTTACTTGTGACATCAAATTTTTGATTTAACATCGATTTTTCATTTTCAGGTGAACCATCAATCAAAAATCTAAAAATATCATTTTTATCTTTATAAAGCATATAAGAGTATTGTATATTATCTGTTATTAGATTTTTTATATTTTTCTCAATATTGATTCTTAATTCTTTATCTGACTTAATATCTTTAATATAGTTATCACTCTCACCTAAAATATTTTTTATATAGTTTGCTTTGTGCTCTGTTATTTGAAAAACATCAGAAGTTGATATTTTAAACATATCATCTTCTATGCTTTTTTCATACTTCATTGTTATTGATAACAATACAATCAAAAAAAAGATTATTATAAGTGCTATAAGACTTAAATAATAAGGATTTTTAAAAATACTTTTGCTATTCATAAGTATCTTCTATAAACTGTTCATATTCTTTTGAAAGATTAATATTGTTATTTTCTAATCTCTGTTTTATAAATACAATATTTGGTCTGCTTTTATTCCAAAAGAAAGCTCCAAAATATTTATTGTCTGAGACTAAACGTTTATAATTATTTGTAAAAAACAACTTACCGGAACTTTCACAGTTATTTTCAATTGAACCTTTTTTATCAAAAATAAAATTTGCATATTTACAATCTTTACTCAAATGAAAGTATTTAGAATAAATTTCTTCTTCTTGTTTTGAGATATTTGGAATATATATTTTAATTTCATTATCTAAAGAGGCTGTGGCAATTTTTGAGATTATCTTAGCTTCAAGTTCTATCTCTTTATCATACTTATTTATCATAAATATGTATTGTTTTGAATGAGAAAAAGAAAACAATAATAAAAGTATTAAAAGAGTTCTCATTAAAATACCCACCTAGTACTTAATGTTATTTCTCTCTTATAATCCCTTAAAGGAAAATCAGCGTCATTAAAACCTTCTTTATACAAAGACTCAGATGACTTATCAAATAAGTTTTCTGCCTTTAAACTTACGGAAATATCCTTTGAAACTTTGTATGTAGTACCGACATTAAAATTATATGCATCGTCTACGGATATACCCAAATAGTTATATTTTTTACGATATATCAAAGATGTAAAGTATTCAAAAGAATCATATTCTCCTGTTAATTTTATAAAGCCACCTTCCTTAGAATTAGCAGGAATTTCACTCAGATTTGTCGTATAATAATCTAAATATATTGTATTATATTGGGATAGTTCATAGACTAAATCCAATACTAAATTTTTTGAGTCTATTGTATGATCAACATTTATATAACCGACTGGGGAATAGTATATAAAATCTTTTATTTTAATATGGTTATATAATACACTAAGTCTTAGATTGTCATTTGCATAAACACCCTCAACAAAGTAGTACATGTACCTCTGCCTGTCTAAATCAGGTGTTCTTTTATCCACAAAATCTAAAGTGTAAAAGGTTGGGGCTATATTTGTCTTTGTATAAAATGCCTTTACACCAAATTCTTTATTTACTGTATATATCGTCCCTAATCTAAATTGTTCATTTTTTAAATTTTTAAGTCCGTTATTCCTGACATATTTATCGATTTTTCCATTAATAACAAATAATAAATTATCATTTATTATATAATCGTCCTGCATAAAAATAGAATATTTTTTTTCTAAATCAAATCCCGAGAATTCATTGATTTTTGTTTTAACATTTGCAAAATTTATCGTATATGAGTCTTTAATACTATATTTTTTCTCTTGGAAGTTAAATCCTAAAAGTAGATTGTTATTAGAAGTATTCATGGTTTTCGTGACTAGTGCATTTGTTTTTGTCACTTGCTTATCATCATAATATTCTTTTGGTATCGTGGTCCCTGGATTTGAGAAATCAATAACTGGAATTAAAGCTAATCCTTCATTATTTTTATCTTCATATTCACACTTATTTATATCATATGACAAGTTTAACTTTAAAGAATTGTCCTTTAGAAAATATGTTGTGAAATCTACAAAAAAATCTTGAGAGGTTGATTCTCCGTAATCTAAGTCTGCATCTAAAGAGAGACCAAAATAATTTTCTTTCTCATCTCGTGCATAACCCATATTAATTTCTGTATCTTCTTTTTCGGCATTTAGATATAAATACTTTCTATTTGAATCATTGTTAATTTTATTGTTTTTATATCTTTCATAATTGTTTGTTTTGGCAGAACTAAGATAAGCTAAATATGACCACCCATTTTCTAAAGTTTCCGCATGTGATAAAGCTTCTAAATTTGAACCGTTATCCGTTACAGCAGCATATAATCTTGAAGCATTTTCTTTTGAGGCTTTTTTAGTATATATTCTTATAAAAAATATTCCATTTTCACTACCTAGAGCAAAAGAGCTGTTTCCTCTATATATCTCAATATAATCCACCAAATCCATAGGTAGTTCCATCCATGTTGCAGATGGTGTCATGGTATAGTTTGAACTTACTTCATGGTTATTGATAAAAATTCTGAAAAAACCGCTAACATCCGTTTTACTACCAGGTAGAGACAGGTTTGAAGCGCCAAATCTATTTTTATTCAAATTACTTACGGGAAGTTCTTTAAGTAGGTCACTTAAAGTAGTGTATTGCATAAGCTTTAAATCTTTTTGTGAATATATCGTCACATTTCCAAGCTTTTCGTCAACTGTATGGAGTGAGTTTTGTGTATTTGTTTCAACTTCTTCTAGCAAAGCATTTAAACTTTGTGCCAATAAAAGATTTGTACTTAATAAAATTAGAATAAAATACTTTTTCAAAAAAACCAACCCCTTAACCTAATTTTGTTTATTTTATATAAATACACTTTAAAGTATCATAATAGTTAATGATATTACACAAACTTTTTGATAAAACTGTATATTTGACCTAAAGATATCCCTCCATCATTTATTGGTGTAGATTGTTGATGATAAAAATCTATATTATTTTCTTTTAATTTTACTGCAATTAGTTCCAATAAAGTCTTATTTTGAAAAACTCCACCGCTTAAAATTACATCTAAATTTTCTTTTTTTGATATGTCAAGCACTATACTTACAAGTGTATTTATAAATTTTGAAACTATATTGTTATCAAAAAAGTCGTACTCGATGTCTATTTCACCATTTATAATTTTATATTCAAAACTATCTTTAATTCTGAAATCATAACTCATTTCGCACATTAACCCTGCTTCACCCTCATAACTCTGAATCTGTAGTAAACCTGAGATAGATGCAATACCATCAAATAATCTTCCTACAGATGAACTTAGTGGTGCGTTTAAATTTTTAGAGTAGCTTTGATGAAGCATTTTAATATTTGCATCTGAGAACTCTTTTACACATTCCAAATCAAGCTCTAATACCTCTTGCAAAGTATATTTCTCAAATAGTAAGCTAAGTGCCACTCTTCTTGGCTCTTTTATGGCTTTTTCACCACCAAGTAGTTTTATATGTTTGAAGTGGTATTTTCTACAATCACCTAAAAATACTTCTCCTCCCCAAAGAGTTTTATCATCTCCAAAACCTGTTCCGTCAAAACTAAATCCCAAATAATCACCACTTAATCCAAATTCTGCCTTTGCTGCATATATATGGGCTAAATGATGTTGCAGTTGTTTTAACTCTATATCTTGTTTTTTCGCCCACTTTGTAGTTTCATAATTTGGATGATTATCGTGCACTATAACATCAGGTTTAAAATCATAAAAACTGTTAAAGGTCTCTATTGTTCTTTGAAAATATTCCAAACTCATTAAAGAATCCAAATCCCCTATATGCGGTGAAAGTATTATGGTGTTATCAAAACAAATGCTTATTGTGTCTTTTTGATTTGCTCCCACAGCCAAGATTTTTTTATCTACTTTAAAAGGTAATTTTATAACTTTTGGAGCGTAACCGCGTGCTAGTCTTAATACTTGTGTTTTACTATTTACTATTTGTACAACAGAATCATCAACCGCATTTATAATATCTCTATTAAAATCCAATATAAAATCAACAAAGGGAAGTTTTTCTTTTATCATCTCTTTTGTGGTTATAATCGGCTCACCGCCCAAGTTTGCACTTGTAGCAACAATAGGAAAATATAAAAATTCAAAAAGTAGATGATGAAGTGCCGTATATGGTAAAAAACATCCTATTCTATCTATATTTGGAGCTACTAAAGCTGATATTAAAGTATTTTTTTCTTTATTTAAAACTACTATCGGTCTCTCTTTAGATTCTATTAGTTCGCATTCTTTATCATCAAGTTTTGCTATTTTTTTTACCTGACTTAAATCTTCACACATAATAGCAAATGGTTTTGAAGGACGATTTTTAAACTCACGCAATCTTTTTAGTACTTTATCATTTCTTGCATCACACACTATATGAAAACCGCCTATGCCTTTTATGGCTACGATTTTTCCTTCTATTATTTTTTTTGCAGTCTCTTCTATAGTTTCATTTAGTTTCGGTCCACAATTTTGACAAGAGATAGGTTGTGCATGATACCTTCTATTTAAGGGATTTTCATAATCTTCTCTACACTCTTTACACATCTCAAATTTTTTCATAGAGGTATTTTCTCTATCGTATGGAAGAGTTTTTATTATAGAGTATCTGGGTCCACAATTTGTACAATTGGTAGCAAAATAGTTTTTAAATCTGCCATTTTTTAAATCTTTTAAACAATCATCACAAATACAGATATCAGGGGAAACCAATGTTGATTTAGGACTGCTTTGTTCAGAGTCGCTATGAAGTATATCAAATGACTTTGAAGAGTTGATTACTTGAACAAATTTTGATTTTATTGCATCTATATGTGCTAGTGGAGGAAGTTCGTTTTTTAATATTTTCTCAAAATCTTCAATTCTTTCTATACAGCCTTGAAGCTCAATTTCAACACCCTCGGGTGTATTTTTTACAAAGCCCTTAAGATCTAACTCTGTAGCTATTTTATAGATAAAAGGACGAAATCCAACACCTTGGACAACTCCTTCTATAAAATAGTGTTTCCTAGTCATCTATGGCTGTACCTTTTGAAAAATATGGGTTTGATAAAGAAAATTTACTTACTATACGACTATGCACAACAGTATTTTCAAACATATTTCCCATCATAACAAAATTATCTATCTTATACTTAGTTTTTAACTGCCCTAGCGTAGATATAGCCATATCTGCCAAAGCTTCAAAAGTAGAATATGCAAGATAATGATCATCCGTTCCGGCTAATTTAAAGCTCATAATTGAGCCTAAAAAAGAAACATAATCAAATCCATCTTCATTAAAAAAAGTATCTATTTTAAGTCCGCCGTTTCCTCTAAATTCTAAGGATTTATCACTTACATTCTCAAAGTCTCTGCCTTTAAGTTCAAAAACACATGATAAAGTCTCAAAAAGATTATACTCTGGATTATTTTCAAACTCTTCAATGATTTTTGGATATTTTTTTTCAAAGTTTACGAGCAGTTTTTGTTTTTTATCATCAACCTTCATTTGCTCTATTACATCTGCTAATTTAAATTCTCCAAATTTTAAAGCATATTTTGTATCTTTTTTATTTGATACTAAAAATGAGATTCCATTTTTTTCACTCAGGTTTACCCCAATAGCTTCACTAAAACCTGCTTCTTTAGATATATTTAAAAACCTGTTTAAAACTTTATCTTCATTCATGTTCTCTAAAGAGTTTGATATATTTAAAGTGTCTTTTATAACAAGAACATTTCCTTGAAGAGTAGTTACTCTTAATGTATCTAACTGCTCAAAGAAAAGATACTCAAGTTCACCATCTTTTGCATTTAAAGCAGTCATTGTAGCTTTTATTGTATTTGGAGACTTGATTTTTATGTAGTTTTTGCCTGTTATTTCTTTTAAATCTTCATCTTTTATAGTTACTTTTATAGTTGGTTTCTCTATCGATAAAAGTGTTTTTATCTCATCTTCAGTCATAATAAAGAGCTTGTTTAATTTTGATGAGTCAACAACTAATAGTGCGTCTCCTTCCCTGTAATGCGGAGAATAAACATGCTTATCTTCTAACTTTAGGGTCTCTTTGTTTGAGTAATGATTACACACTATTGTATCATCAAGATAATTTGGGCTAGATGGATTTGTAAGTTTATCTAAACATTTAGGACACAAGGAAATGTTATAGTTTTTAGATTCTAATGAAGCTTTGTTAATATTTATATCTTCATTTTTTGTATCTATATTACCCAAAAAAATAGAGTGAGGCATAAACTTTTGTGCGTTGTTTGAGAATCTCTCAATCGCATTTTTATCACTGTCATCCAGCAATAAAACTATATTGTTTTTATTTTGTGAAACCTCACCGACTATTTCACTTTTCTTTACAATATCTTGTAAAAAACCTGCAAAATACTCAGAATTTGAGTTATAACTGATAGTTTGCTTGATAGCCATCTTTATACTCACTTTGTGGATTTGAATATGATAATATAATATCTTCTAAGGGATACTCTATCTCATTCTTTTTATATTTTATACCGGCTTTATCTAACTCAGCTATAGCTGCACCGACAAACTCTTTAAACTTCTCTTTCATTTTATCACTTAGAGCGATATTTACACTTACTATATCCTCTGGAACAATACCTATTATATTTACTTCAGCCATTTTATCCAGCACTGAACATATCTCTAACATCTCAACTATTTCAACTTCATGGGCTGTTTGTTTATAAGAACCAAGTCCCAGCATCTCATTTGCTGGAAGATTATATATAGAACCTGCTTCATCTTCCATTGTAATAGTATCAAGTATTAAAACCTTATCATAGTCTTGATAGTAAGTCATAAGCTGAAAGCCTAGAACTCCACCATCAACAAGTGTAACATCATCTTTAAATGTATAGTTCTTTTCTATATACTTTTGTGCATATACACCGACACCTTCATCTTTAAAGATTATTGTGCCGGCACCGACTATAGCTACTCTCATCACTTTTCTTCTTTAACAAACTTAGAACCGCCGACAACAATACTAATATCACCCTCTTGCCAGAACATTGTTCTCCAAATCTGATAATATACATGAAACATTACCCATCCGATTAAAATATACATTGTTTGATGATGTGAGATTCTTACATCCATATATGTACCACCTGTTACAACAACTGTCCAATCAGTTGCAAAATGCAATATCCAAGGCCACCATGCACCAATGGAACTTTGTCCATGAGCAAGACCGTGTACATATAACTGAAGTCCGGTAAGCAGCATCCAGATTAGCAATAGATGAAATATTAAAAAGAACACAGAATTGTAACTATCGGCATGTTCTGAATTAAAATTTTTCACTCTATTAAATGTAATCAGATTAATAAATACATCAAAAAATTCTTTTATATTTTTCCCGTTTGGTATAATTTTTTTATAAGCTTTGTCAAATCTTGAAAAATAATAAA
>JAPHSI010000129.1 GCA_026193155.1 Sulfurimonadaceae bacterium
ATAATGAATGCGTCCATAGCTCAGCTGGATAGAGCACTGGTTTGCGGTACCAGCGGTCGGGAGTTCGAATCTCTCTGGGCGTACCATTCAACTTTACAATCTCCAAACAAACTAAACTTTTTCTAAAACTTTATATCCAGTTTAATAATATACTTTTTATTTATCCTTTTACCTGATAAAATTTGTTAAATATCAACGAAGGAGATTATTATGAATTTGTTTTCAAAGTTAGATATTGGAAAATATACTCTAAAAAATAGAATTATAATGGCACCTATGACACGTTGTAGAGCAGTTGAAGATAACTGTGCAAATAATTTAATGGCGGAGTATTACTCACAAAGAGCATCTGCCGGTCTTGTTATCACAGAAGCTACACAAATCTCTAAAATGGGTATTGGTTATCTTTGTACACCAGGTATTCATACAGATAAGCAGGTGGAAGCTTGGAAGATGGTAACTAAGGCAGTCCATGAAAAAGGTAGTGTTATATTTTTACAACTATGGCATGTTGGAAGAGTATCCCACTCCTCTTTTTTAGATGGTAAACTTCCTGTAGCACCGTCTGCCGTAAAAATTGAAGGTGAACATTTTACACCTAATGGGATGCAAGCTTACGAGACACCAAAAGAGTTGAGTGCCTTAGAGATAAAAGAGATTGTTTCAGACTATGCAAACGCTGCAAAAAATGCCATAAAAGCAGGTTTTGACGGTGTAGAGATTCATGGAGCAAACGGTTATTTGATAGACCAGTTTATTAAAGACGGCTCAAACAAACGTAGTGATGAGTACGGTGGAGTGATTGAGAATAGAGCTAGGTTTTTATTTGAAGTCGTAGAAGCAGTAGTAGATGCTATAGGAAATGACAAAACAGCTCTTAGACTCTCTCCAAGCGGTACCTTTAATTCTATGAGCGATACAAACACTACTGAGGATTTTACATATATATGTTCTAAATTATCAAAATATGATTTAGCATATCTACATGTTATAGATGCACTAGATGGTGATATCAGACATGGAGCAAATGTTGTTGAGTTGAAAACTCTAAGGGATGCATATGATGGAGTTTTTATTATAAATGGTGAGTATGACAAAAAAAGAGGAAATGAAGTTATTGAAAATAGCTTTGCAGATGCTGTTGCATACGCTTCTTTATTTTTAGCAAATCCAGATTTACCAACGAGGTTTGAGTTAGATGCTGCATTAAACGAACCTGACCCAAATACATTTTATACACATGATGAAAATGGTTATACCGACTACAAAACTTTATGAAAATTAGCTTGATTTTATTAAGAAAACTTTTAGCTACAAATAGTAATTTTAGGAGTATAATTTCTGTGCGAATTGGAAAGTTTATAACTTTGTACATCAATACAGCTTGGCGGTTTGTATCGATGTACACCCATGTATTACGAATGTAAATTGACGTTTTGTATAGGGTTAAAGTATGGTTTATCTAAACCATAACGCTATCCTAACAAAACAATCTTATTTAAATATTAAGGATTGTTAATATGAAGAAATCAAAACTATTAAAAGTATTTTTATTAGCTGTTATGCTATTAGTTTCACCACTTAGTTCAAATGAGGGTGAAAAATCATCTTGTGATGCGGCTTATGACATTTGTACAGACAAATGTGATAGTGTAGAAAATCCATCAGAATCTTGTTTCAGCGCATGTGATGATACATATGATAAATGTTTAGTGTCTGAACAAGGCTCAAAGCCAGAAGAGGAAAAGTAAAACTTTTTCAGATAAATTTTCCATTCGCAACTCTACCTTTATCTACTAAACTTTATAAAACTCTATTTTTTTAATAATATAAAAACCTAAAAGATAATTATTTTCCTTTAAGAAAAGTTATCCTATACTAGCTTTGGTCGGTATTTAAAATTATATCTATAGTAATGTTATAATAATACTGATTATGAACTAGATTGTTATCAAATATAAGGAGTATGTTATGGCTAAACGTGGTATATCAATATTAAAAGGTATAGAAGCACAAAAAGTTGCTGAGTTGTTAAATAAAGCTTACTGTGATGAGTGGCTTGCATATTATCAGTATTTTATTGAATCAAAAGTAGTTAAAGGTCTTATGAAAGATGCAGCTATTGCAGAACTTGACCAACATGCTGCGGATGAACTTCGCCATGCAAATATGGTTGCAGACCGTATATTACAGCTTGGAGGTACTCCCATCTTGCATCCGAATGATTGGACAAAAAATTCAAACTGTGGTTATGAATCTCCAGAAAATCCAGATGTTCTTTCTGTGCTGGAACAAGCTATCAAAGGTGAACAATGCGCTATAAGTGTGTATTCTGAAATTGCGGATATTACCCGTGAAAAAGATATTGTAACTTACGATATTGTATCTCAGATTCTAGCTGATGAGGTAGAACATGAAGAAGATTTACAAGCTCTATATGATGATATTCACGAATTTATTGACGATATAAAGAAAAATATCAACCAATAGATAAAAGGATAAAAGAATGCAAGGTGTATCGCCTGAAGTCTTTTTTGCGGCATTACTGTTAACTGTTTTAGCAGGTTTGTCAACCGGAGTAGGGGCTGTCATTGCATTCTTTTCAAAAGATAATAACTACAAAGTCTTATCCGTAGGGATGGGGTTTTCCGCAGGAGTTATGGTTTATATATCTTTTGTGGAAATTTTAGTTAAATCAGAAGATGGATTTAGTAAGGTATATGGGGACATTATAGGTGAAGGTTTAGCTTTAGTGTTCTTTTTTTCAGGTATAGCTTTAGCTGCTTTCATTGACTGGGTTATACCAGATGATGTAAATCCACATGAATTAAAATCAGATAAAGAACTCAGTGAACTTCAAGACGAAGTTCATAGTGTTAGAAAAAAAAACTCTCTTAAAAGAACTGGAGTATTTACAGCTATAGCGATAGGTATTCATAATTTTCCTGAAGGTTTTGCAACTTTTATATCTGCACTTGACGGACTGGCACTTGGTATACCTATAGCTTTGGCAATAGCTATACATAACATTCCGGAGGGAATGGCTGTCTCATTACCTATTTATCATGCTACTGGAGATAAAAAGAAAGCATTTTACTACGCTTTTGGAAGTGGTATAGCTGAACCAATAGGTGCATTAATTGGTTTTTTTGTACTTTTACCATTGATGGGAGATCTTACTTTAGGAATTACATTTGCAATGGTAGCTGGAATTATGATATATATAAGTTTTGATGAGCTACTTCCTGCAGCTCGCATCTATGGAAATGCTCATACGACTATTTTTGGAATTACGCTAGGTATAGGAGTGATGGCTTTTAGTTTATTATTTTTTAAAATTATTTCTTAATAGTTAAGATTGAGGAGTGTATAGGTATTTAACTAAAACTCTCTCAAATTCACCCTGGACAATAGGTTTAGAGATATAGTCATCCATACCAGAAGTTATAAATCTTTCTCTTTCCCCAGATAAAGCATTTGCAGTAACGGCTACGATAGGTGTTTTATAACTCTTTGTTGATTCTAACTCTCTAATTATTTTTGTTGCTTCAAGACCACTCATAACAGGCATATTCTCATCCATTAAAATAAGAGAATATATATTGTTTTTATAAGCCTCAATAGCTTCACTTCCATCATTAACCGTATCTACTTCCAAGCCAAACTCTTCAAGCATCAGTTCTATAAGTATTTGATTAGTCTTATTGTCTTCTACTAAAAGGATTTTACCGTTTAATTTATCTTTGTCAACCGCAGAGTATACTAATTCAGACTTTTCAGGAATATTTGGTATATCAGAAAACAGATCTAAGGTAAAATAAAATTTACTTCCCTCACCAAGTTTACTTTCTACCTCTAAACTGCCATCCATAAGCTCTATTAATCTTTTACTAATAGATAAACCAAGTCCAGTGCCACCAAACTTTCTCGTAGTAGAATTATCTGCCTGTTCAAATGAATGAAAAATTTTATATATATTCTCAGAAGCTATTCCAACTCCGTAATCCTCCACGCTACACATAAATTGCATTGTTGTTTCATCGCAAAAGATTTTGACATCTATATTTGAGTCTTGATTTGAAAATTTTATTGCATTACTTACTAGGTTACTGTAAACTTGTTTAATCCTTGTTATATCACCATAAGCCTTTGTTGGTAGATTCTTATCAAAAACCAAGTTGATTTTTATATTTTTTTCTTGGGCTTTTTCATAGAATAAACTTGAAATTGTAGAAAAAGGCTCTTTGGTGTTAAATACTATCTTATCTACTGCTAGTTTTCCACTTTCAATTTTTGAAAAATCTAAGATGTCATTTATAATAGTAAGTAGTGCATCACTGGAATCTTTTATGATTTTTAATTTTTTTCGTTTTTCTTCAGATTCTTCTTCTTTAAATAGGATATCAATAAAACCAAGAATAGCATTAAGAGGTGTTCTTATTTCATGTGACATATTTGCCAAAAAGTTTGATTTTGCTATGTTGGAGAGTTTAGCTTGTTCCTCAGCATATTTTAGCTCGATTCTTTCCTTCTCTTGTTTAAAAAGAATTTCATCTTTTTCTCTTAGCTCATTTACTTGTTCTTTAACCCTTTGTTCTAAGTTTTTAGTTAATTCTTCAAGTTCAAATTCTGTTTTTTTCTTTTCATTTATATCTTTCCATACCCCAAAAAACATCTGTTTTGAATTGTTTGATATATTATTTAATGTAACATCAACCCATAAACTTTTGCCATCAGACTGTTTGACTACCCATTCAAAAGTATGACTATTATTTATTCTGGCTTTTTGAACATTTTCTTTAGATTTTGAGGAAGAAAGTTCACCGTCAGGTTGATACTCAGGAGTAAGTTCAGATACGGGAGTATTTAAAAATTTTTGTTTGCTCTCATACTTTAACATTTTAACAACAGAATCATTACAATCTATAACTTTCCCATCTTCAATAATCAAAAATCCGTCGCTTGATTTATTGAAAACGGTTTCAAACAGTTGTTTTTGTTCTATTATCTCTTTTGTCTTTTCTCTGTTTTTTTCAATCTCATCTTGAACTTTATTCTCAAGCATTATATTGAGTATTTCAAACTCTTGAGAGGTTGTCTTTACCAGATGCGCTAAAGTTCTAACTGAGTTGCTTTTATGTGCATCTTTCTCTGATGTTTTAAAATCAATATCCTTATGAATATTATCAGATTCACTTAAAGCCAATAAAGTCATACTTTGGTTTAATAGTTCTTTATTTTTTGTCGTATAAAATTCACCGTATGTATAAAAACCTGAAGTAGGAGCTACTTGTTTATATAGTTCAACTTCATTTTGAATGAGTTCAGGCATGAATCTTCTTCTTGCCATGCATGAGTATATAAAAATTGATTCTATAGGATTTTTAACAACATTATAAAAATCCTGCTTTGAATTTTCTAATATAGCACTACTATCACCATAACCGAATCTGACCGTATCCCCATCTTTGAAATTTCCTGCAAAAATAAGTGAGCCGTCACTTTCACTACTTAGGGCTGCTCTTGCAATGTTACTGCCGTTTCTTTGTATAATCAGTGGAAATTCTATAGCTATATCGGGTAGTGCTTTAGCTGTTTCTTCTCCTAAATAATAAGCATATATCTCATAAGCAGTCTTATCGTTAATTGTGTATACTCTGTTCCCCTCAGCCCTTGTTATTTTTAAATCAAGTCCAATAGGAAGCCAGTTAAAACTATAGTGATTAAATATATTTAAAGAGTTAGAGCTTAAAGCTACACCTACAACAGCATTTTGTAAGACCTTTTCTTTATTAAATACAAATGTCTTTTTAAACTCTCCGTTATCTCCTGCCATACCTCCGGCAACAATTAATTTTGAATTTACAGAATCAATTCCTTTTAGAAAATCATCACCATTTGAATTTAACCCTTCCGTAAAAGCTATAATGACCTTTGTATCATTTGTATTTAAATCTTTGGCAAGATTGACACCTGCAGAGAAATAATCTTCATATACAAGAGAGATATAGGTTTTTAACGAAGTCTTCTCAAAGATGCTAAAGCTTATGACAGTTTCCATAGTTGATACAATACCGTCTTTAATCTCACCATCTGTAGTAGCCCCGATTAGGGATGATGAAGGTAATAAAGTGTTTATAGTAGAGCATAAGGAAGCAATGAACTCTTCATCATTTTTAGATGTGAAAACTTGTATCAGAAGAGATTGTGAATCTACAATATTATTCTCATTCAGAAAGCTTTTTAACTCATCTTTTGATCTGTAATATAGATTAAATGTTTTCATAATTATATGTTGTAACTCTCAATTATAGACTTATTGACAATTTCGTTAGATATATTAAGTTTACTAATAGCTTCTTCTGCTTTGTCAAAATCCAAAGATTCAATAGCTATGGCAAGCTCAAGCAATATCCCTAAACTTCCCTCTTTATCTAGTAAGGCATACCTAATATTACTTGAAATATTTAGCTCTTTTATAGTCTCTTGCATTGGAGTATCAGTTATTACATCGATTAAAGAGAGTATACCTGTTAGGGAAGCTTCGTCTTTATTCATATCATGTGATACTAGTTTTGAAGCAAGCTCACCCATTAGTTTTGCACGGCTTTGAGCAAGTGTGACTATTGGAGAGCGCATCCCGTCCACTGCACTTTCTGATTTTGAAAAAGCAATAAGAAGAAGCCATCTTTTAAGTGGAGATCTTCCTAAAATAGCTATAGCATGTTTTATAGAACGTATATTTGTTGAGAGAGATAATGTAGCTGAGTTCATAAATTTTAAAAGTTGTATTGTCACGTCGGGAGAGTTCTCAAATGCTTCTGATATTTCCTCTATGGAACTTTCATGGTCTAAAAGATTTATTAATTGAAAAATTTCACTATACATAGGGTCTAAAGCTTTTTTTGTTATTAAGTTTGGTCTAGCAAAAAAGTAACCTTGAAAATATTCACAACCTAAGTCTCTAAAGTATTCATAATCTTCTTTTGTTTCAACTTTTTCCGCAAGCAGTTTATAATCAAACCCTTTAATCTCATCTAAGTGAGACTCTAATGATTCTTTATCTATAATGCTGGCATCTAACTTTAAAATATATAAATATGGAAAAATAGGTCTAAAGTTATTCAAAAACTCTTCAGAACAGCTGACATCGTCAAGTGCAAATTTAAAGCCAAGCTTTTTTAACTCTTTTATACGCTCAAGCATAGCATCTGTAACGTTAATCGTCTCTAAGAGTTCTAAAACAAACCTATCTTTTGGGACACTCAAGATTGCATCGGTAAGTATCAAATCATTGTCTATATTTATAAAGGCAAGCTCGTCACCTACAACTTTGTCAAGTCCTATATGATTTAACGTATTAACGGCAACTCTCGTTGAAGCTATAGTACCATCACCGAATTGTGCAGATTCTAAACCATCAT
>JAPHSI010000233.1 GCA_026193155.1 Sulfurimonadaceae bacterium
ACTATACCCGAATCAAGCGATACGTACTCAGTTTTTGAATCTATGGAATTGTTGTCATAAAGTTTTAGTGGTGTATTTTGTTTGTAATGTTTTAAAATCTCTGCATCTTTATCATCTTGTGCGAGATGCACAAGTCTTGTTTTTGTATAAAGATTTGCAAAATATTTTTCATAGAAACTTGTAGAATAAACAAAAGCATCATGAATAAGCTCTTTAAGTTCACCCGCTTTTGAAAACTTAGGGGATATAAAAGCACCAGCAGCACCGCTTCCGCCTGCCGCAATAGCACTCTCATCAAAAATTATTACATTTTTGCCTGCTTGGATAAACTCATAAGCGACACTCGAACCGTTTATACCTGCTCCAACTATCGCTATATCATACATTCAAAGTTAAATTGACACTTCTTTTATATCTGCAATATTTAAAATGCTTTTATATATATTTGCCACTAAAGATTTGCGGTTATTTTTAACCTTTTCATCTTCAGCATTTACCATTACCTCTTCAAAAAACTTGTCAAGACTAGGCTTAAGTCCAAGAAGTGCATCTAGTTCTTGCTCATAACTCTCATAATTTTTTGATATTACGCTATTAAATTCAGTATTTAATACTTTTTCAGCTTCCTCTTCAAAAAGAGCTTCATTTACATTCATCTCTTTAGTTAAATCAATATCTTTTGTGATATTTGAAACTCTTTTAAATGTAGAGGTTGCTTCTTTAAAACTGCTAGAATTAGCGATGTTGTTTAATGCTTCTATTTTCTTACCGATGGCAAGTAGTTCTCTCTCTCCAGATGCAAGTACAGCTTCAACAATAGACGGGTTAACTTTGTAGTATTGTTTAACACGCTCAAGTATAAATATTTCAAGTTTAGTTAAATCAAACTCTGCATAATCATCTGCTAACTCTTTAATAGTTTCCACAATATCAAATTCAAAATTATATTCATTTGTAATACGGACAATACCATTTACAGCACGACGAAGTGCAAATGGGTCACGTGAACCTGTTGGAATCTGATTTATACTAAATAAAGCTATAAGAGTATCAAGCTTTAAACTCATTGCAACAATAGCAGAAAGTTTAGAAGAAGGAAGAGTACTATCTTCACCCTCCGGCAAATATTGTTCTGTTATTGCAGTTGCAACTTCTTGAGAATGTCCGGCTTTAAGAGCATAATAACCACCCATAATACCCTGAAGTTCAGTAAACTCATAAACCATTTCACTCATCAAATCAGCTTTAGCTAAAGATATAGCTTTGTTTAAATCATCTTTATTTGCATCTGGTGTATAGATTTCAAAAAGTTTATTAGCAATTCTGCTCTCACGCTCTATCTTGTCTTTAACACTTCCAAGACCTTTAAAAAATGCAGCTTTTTCCAGTCCATCTGTACTAAGCCCATTTTTTAAATCATTTTCCCAAAAGAAAAGCCCATCGGCTAAACGTGGACGTAAAACTCTCTCATTACCTTCGATAACATCTGAAAAATCATCTGTTAAAGCATTTGAGACTACACAAAATTTATTAATTAATTTTCCATCTTTAAATACAGGGAAATAACGCTGATGCTCTTTCATAGATGTAATAATTACCTCAGGAGGCAGAGTTAAAAACTCTTCATCAAAACTACCTAAAAGCGGAGTAGGGTTTTCTGTAATAGCTACAACTTCATCTAGCAGGTCTGCATCTACCTCTATGTTGACAGCATTTTCTTTTTCAAGCTTTTCAAAAGCATTTAGTATATTTCTACGTCTTTCATCTTGATAAAGAGTAACACCGCCCTCTTTTAAAGAGTTAAAATACTCTTTTGCACCATTAACTTTAACAGCCTCAAAATTACTAATACGGTGAACAAAGGTATGCTTGTCAGATTTAACACCAAAAAGCTCTGCATCTACAAGTTCATCACCTAGCATAACATTTAACCAACGTATAGGGCGAATAAAGCTCTCACTATTACTTGACCATCTCATAGATTTACCAAAGTCAAGTGACATAACCCATTTGTTTATAATCTCATTTAAAAGAGTCTCAGAAGCTTGACCTTTTACATCTTTTTTATAGTAAAGAACCTCTTTGCCGTTTTTCTCTGTACGACCGAGTTCATCTAAATTTACACCACATTTTTTAGCAAAGCCCAGTGCTGCGGGAGTTGCTTCCCCATCTTTAAATGCCACGGCAATTGGAGCTCCAAATAACTCTTCGGTTGAATCATCTTGTGATATTTTAAATTCAGGATGCCATAAAACTAGACGACGAGGTGTGTAGTAAAATTCAAATTCACCTAAAAGTGAATACTCTTGTAATATATCTACATATTTTTTTTCAATATTTTCTAGTTGTTTTAAAAGTGGAACAGCAGGAAGTTCTTCAACTCCGATTTCTATTAAAAGTGGTTTTAACATTCATAACTCTTTACAAAATTAAATAAATCGGATTTTACCTTTTTTATGGTTAAACCATGCTGTGTCCGCATAAATTAAAAATTACTTAAAGAAGATAAATAAACTCTTATTTAACTTTATAAAATATATTTCAAGATACAATTTCGCATAACATAATTTAAAAGGAATAAAAATGCCAAAA
>JAPHSI010000213.1 GCA_026193155.1 Sulfurimonadaceae bacterium
GTATAAAGATAAGTTTGTATGTTTTTCTCCTGAGAAATTTATACAAATTCATAATGATACAATAAGTACTTTTCCAATGAAAGGTACTATAGATGCGACTGTACCACAAGCTAAAGATGTTATTTTAGCAAATGAAAAAGAGATGGCTGAACATATAATGGTTGTTGATTTATTAAGAAATGATTTGAGTATAGTAAGTAAGAATGTAAGAGTAGAACAATTTCGTTATATCATAAATATAGATGCAGGCAAAAAAAAACTGCTTCAAGTTAGTTCACATATAAGTGGAGATTTAAGCAGCACTTGGCATGAGAATATTGGTAATATTTTGAAAAATATTTTGCCTGCAGGCAGTATAAGCGGGACTCCAAAAAAATCTACTTTAGATATAATAAAAAGTATTGAAGATTATAAACGTGGTTTTTTTAGCGGGGTATTTGGTATTTATGACGGTAAGTCATTTGATAGTGGAGTGATGATACGTTTTATAGAAAAAAATAAAGATGGATATGTTTATAAGAGTGGTGGAGGGATTACTCTCGATAGCAATTCTAAAAGTGAATACTTGGAATTATTGGATAAAATATATTTACCTTAAGCGAGCGTTTTGAGAATGTTGAAAATTTTACTAATAGTTTTTTCAAACTTTTTATTAATAGAAATATTTGCTTCTACATATTATCTTTTATACTTTTTAATCCTTTTTTTATACTTATTATTTTTTAATTTAGAAACAGGTTTGTATAAAGTTTTTAGCCTTACATTTTTATTATATGTTTTTTTTAAATTTTTCAATGATGGACTTTTTGAATTTTTCCTATATTTTGATATTTATAATTATTACATTTATGTTGAAGGTGAGATTATTTTTATATTAAGCCTGATACATATTCTTTTGTTAAAATATGTATCTAATTATTTTGATTTAAAAAAATTGGGTTATAATTTAATAAAAAAATAGGACTGTTTATATGTATATAGAAGATTTAAAATTCTCGCTTTGGGCTGATTTTATAGAACGAGATTATTTGGATAAAGAGTTTAGAGAATTAATAGAATCAAAAACTATAAATGGTGCTACTTCAAATCCGGCTATATTTAAAAATGCTATTTTAAACTCACCTGCTTATAAAGAACAGATTTCTACTCTTGGTGAGTTGAGTCCAAAACAAAAATATGAGGCTGTTGCAATATTTGATATTAAAAAAGCTGCTGATATATTAAAGCCTTTATATGATGTAAACGATGATGGATATGTAAGTATAGAGGTTGACCCTTTTTTATGCGATGATTCTGAGGGAACTATAGTTGAAGGGAAAAGACTTTTTGCAGAGATTGCACGTCCAAATGTTATGATAAAAGTTCCTGCAACAAAAGCAGGATATATAGCTATGGAAGAACTAGTTGCATGTAATATACCCGTAAATGCAACTTTGATTTTTACAAAAGAACAAGCTCTCTCTTGTGCTAAGGCTTTTGAAGCGGGAGCTAAAAGAGGTAATGGTGCAGTTGATACTGTAATTAGTGTATTTGTTAGTCGTGTTGATAGGGCTATAGATGCAACGCTTGCTCAAAAAGGTGTAGATGTAGCATTAAGCGGAATTTATAATAGTGCTGACATATATAATGAAGTTGAAAAACTAGGAGTTGAGAAATGTCGTACACTTTTTGCAAGTACAGGTGTAAAAGATGACTCTCTTCCACCTCATTATTATATTGAAAATTTACTTGGCTTTAACAGTGTAAATACTGCACCTGTTGAAACAATAGATGCTTATGTTCAAATGGGAACAAAAGAGAAAGCTTTACCAATATCAGATGATGTTATAAAAGCTCATTTTTTGAAAGTAAAAGGGGCTGGTATAGATATTGATGAGATTTATGCAAAGCAGATTTCAGAAGGACTGCAGGCATTTAAAGACGCATTTCAGGACATATTGGAGAATTTATGAGTCAAGAGATAGATTTTAGTCAGCATGATTTTAAAATTAGAGATAAAATCAATGATTATCTAAAAAAA
This sequence comes from Sulfurimonadaceae bacterium, assembly GCA_026193155.1. Lineage (GTDB taxonomy): Bacteria > Campylobacterota > Campylobacteria > Campylobacterales > Sulfurimonadaceae > Sulfurimonas. Next base: position 2,021 of record JAPHSI010000213.1, read on the forward strand.
ATGATTGCTTTTGGTGGAAGTGATTTACATGTGAAAGCTAAGTCTGTTGTTCGTGCTCGTAAAGATGGGAAAATTCATCAGTTTCCCGGTTGGATTATGTCGGAAAATGAATCTCGTACATTGGCAAAAGAGATTCTAAAAGGTGACTATATGAAGTTCACTAAACAAAAAGAGTACGATACTGTCCATAAATTTAATGAAAAATATAGCTTTCGTGTAAACTTTTTTTTCCAAAAAGATGGAGTTTCTGCTGTATTTAGGATAATTCCAACTGATATACCGCCTTTAGAAGATTTAGGAATGCCAAAAATAGTGAAATCTTTTGCAAATAAAGAAAGAGGTCTTGTTCTGGTTACAGGTGTTACAGGTTCTGGTAAATCTACAACACTTGCTTCTATCGTTGATTTGATAAATAAAACAAAATATAAACATATTATTACAATTGAGGACCCGATTGAGTTTACTCATAAAGATAGACTTTGCATCGTAAATCAACGCTCAGTTGGAAAAGACACACTTTCTTTTAAATCAGCCCTAAAGGCAGCTCTTCGTGAAGACCCTGATATTATTCTAGTTGGTGAGATGAGAGACCGTGAGACAGTTGAATTAGCACTTCATGCTTCAGATACCGGACATTTAGTTTTTTCAACGCTTCATACAACAGATGCAAAAGAGACAATTAACCGTATAATATCTTACTTTCCTGTTGATGAGCAACAGCGTGTTAGATTATCTTTATCAAATGTTATTCAAGGTGTAATATCCCAAAGACTTATCCCGACAGAGGATAAAGACGGAAAACCTACAGGGCGTCGTGCAGCAATGGAAATTATGGTTCGTACACCTACAATTGAAAAATTAATTTTAGAAAACCGTGATGTAGAGATTCCCGATGCTATTGAAGCCGGACGTGATTTGTACCATTCTCAGACTTTTGATCAGTCAATACTTGACTTGTATAATGAGGGTGTTATATCTAAGCAAAAAGCAAAAGATTATGCTACAAGTGCATCTGATTTGGAACTGAAAATGAGTGGATTAAATAGTGGAAAAGTCAATACTAATCAATCAGAAAAGTTTAATAAAGATGCTTTAGCACAAGATGATGATATTTTTGATTTAAAATAAAAAAGTTTAACACACATTAAAGTTTTATTTAGGTAAAATTCCAGACATTTTTTATTAAGGATTTAATATGTTAGAAGGTATTATTAGAGAGAGTACTGGCAAAAAAGCTGTGAAAGCTCTTCGCCGCGATGGTTATCTAATTGCAAACATCTACGGAAAAGGTTTAGACAATGTTAACGCTGCGTTTAAATCAAATGAATATATCCGTGCTGTTCGCAACAAAGATTCTATTGCATTTGGTGTAAAAGTTGATGGCAAAGAGATGAATGTTGTAGTTCAAGCGTATGAATCGCACCCATTAACTGGTGAGTTATTACATGTGGACCTAATGGTGGCACAACCGGGTGTTCTTACACATTATATGGTTCCAGTAAATGCTGTTGGTACACCGGTTGGTCTTAAAAATAAAGGTCTTTTAAATGTTGCTAAACCACGTCTTCGTGTAAAAGCAGCAATTGAGAACTTACCAAACACAATCGATATCAATGTTGATGATTTAGATGTTGGTGATGCAGTTATGATTCGTGACATAGCAGATATTGAAAACGTTACTTTCACTGATGATGGACGTGTATCTGTTCTAAGTATGATCAAAGCTAAGTAATCATGCTTATAGTTGGTCTTGGTAATCCCGGGACTAACTATGAAAAAACTCGTCATAATATTGGCTTTATGGTTATAGATGCTCTAATAAAGCGCCAAAATGCCATAAAACAAAGTTCATCAAACTTTGATGGAGACCTCTTTAAATTTTCAAATCATTTTTTATTAAAACCACTTACTTTTATGAACCTCTCAGGCATCTCGGTTGCCAAAGTTAAAAAGTTTTATAAAGTTGAAGATATAGTTGTAATACATGATGATTTAGACCTGCCTTTTGGAACCCTACGTTTTAAAAAAGCTGGTGGTCACGGTGGTCATAATGGGCTCAAGTCTACAGATGAGCATATAACAAAAGAGTATGTACGAGTTCGTATGGGTATAGGAAAACCCGAACATAAAGGTGAAGTTAGTTCATATGTTTTAAGTGATTTTAATAAAGATGAACAGGAACATTTAGACACTTGGATAAAACAAGCCTGTGAATCAGTTGAATATTTATTGGAGAATTCATTAGAAGATGTGAGTTCTAAATATACAATTAAAAAATTTCAGCTAAAATAACATAATTAATTTATGTACTTTTTCACCGACAGGTGTAGCTTTAGTGATTAAATAAAATATGGACTTATCCATGTTTTGTGAGAAGGAATTGTTTGCTTGCTTTTAGATATATCTCTTACCATTTTTTAAAATATTTTTTTATAATACTTTTTGCATTAGTCCTATTCTCAGTTGCGTTTGAATATACGTCGAAAACTATTAATGCTCTAGAATCGGCAAATTTACTTTTGATTTTTTTAGTTTATAAAAGCTTTTTTGCAATAGATATGCTTTTGCCTATATCGCTTATATTTGCTATGATTTCTACAAAAATACTTCTTATACGATCTAATGCCTTGGTATCATTTTATTCATTAGGATATTCTAGAGTACAGATATTAAAACCTTTTGTCGTAGTCTCTGTCGTTATAACGATTATATATATACTTCTACATGCAAGTTCGTCATTTTCACGTGCAAATGAACACGCTAAAAATATTGAAGATAATTCTGAATATTTAAGTCCTACACGAGATTTGTTTTTTTCATATAAAGAAAAATTTGTATATTTTTCAAAAATGGTTCCCTTACAGTCTCGTGCTGAAGGAGTTAGAGTCTTTAGTGCGACAAATGGAAGTTTAAAAGAGGTAGTTGTTGCTTCAAGTGCTATATACGAAGATGGGTTTTGGCATATAAAAAAGGCAGATATTATTATGAAGCCTGATGATTTAGGCTTTAATTCACCAGGCATAAAAGTAAGTAGCAACCAAGATTTGAAGCTTCTAGAAGGATTTAAGCCTAAAATACTAGATCAAGTATATGAGGGAAAAGTTAATTTTACTATTGGAGATGCAGTAGATGCATTACTAATTTTAAAAGATGAAAACGTAAACTTAGATACAATTAAAGGATCTCTTTATAAGATACTTATATATCCGTTCTTTGCACCGTCACTAGTAGTTATAATTTTCTTTTTTGTACCGATTAGTGCTAGATTTTTAAATGTATCTCTATTTAGTTTTGGAGCTATAATAGCTACATTGATGATATGGGGAATAATGTTTATACTCTCAGAATTTGCGAAAAATAAAACAATTCCTGCTGAGATCGGGATAGTATTGCCTGTATTAACTCTTTTTATTATTGCTCTAGTACAGTGGCGCAAATACCGTTTAAAAGCCTAGTCTTTTTAATCTAACAAAATAATAAGCACTTTTTAGATAAAATATCTCAAAAATATGTTCGGGATAATATTAATGGATTTTAAGACAATAGCAAATGAGTATAAAACACCACTTTATGTGTATGATTTAGATTATATGACTAAGCAATACGAAAAGCTAAAAGAGGCTTTTCGCGGTAGAAAAAGTATCATGGCATATGCAGTAAAATCAAATTCAAATTTAAGTGTTGTAAAACATTTCGCAGATATGGGGAGTGGAGCGGATTGTGTATCTATCGGTGAAGTGCGTCGGGCATTAGCTGCCGGTGTAGCACCGTATAAAATTTTATTTAGCGGTGTTGGAAAAAGTGATGATGAGATTCGTGAGGCTATTGAATCAGACATTTTATACATAAATGTTGAGAGTGAAGCAGAACTTGGGCGTGTTGAACTTATAGCAAAAGAGTTAGGTAAGGTATCAAGAATATCTGTTAGAGTCAATCCAAATATAGACCCAAAAACACACCCTTATATATCTACAGGACTTCATGATAATAAATTTGGCGTGGAAATAGATGTTGCAAAACGTATGTATATAAAAGCTAACAACTCTGAATTTTTAGATCCGGTAGGAATCCACTTTCACATAGGAAGTCAACTGACAGAACTAGAGCCTATTTATGAAGCAAGTGTTATAGTAGCTGATATGGTTAGAAGCCTTCAAGCTATAGATATTGAACTTAAATTTTTTGATATTGGCGGTGGTCTTGGAATTGAGTATGATGATGAGAGTACGATAGAACCTTATGATTATGCACAGGCAATACTTGGTACGTTAAAAGGACTAGATATTACGGTTATTTGTGAACCGGGAAGATTTTTAACTGGTAATGCAGGTTACTTCTTAACAAAAGTTCTTTATGAAAAACAAAACGGTGATAAAAGATTTGTAGTTGTAGATGGTGCTATGAATGATTTGGCACGTCCTAGTTTATATAATGCGTATCACAAAATCGAAGCTATAACTGATAATGATGGTGAGTTAAGTAAAGCTGATGTTGTGGGACCTGTATGTGAGAGTTCAGATTTCTTTTCAAAAGATTGTGAACTTCCAATGCTTGAACACAATGATTTACTTGTTGTACATTCTGCAGGTGCATATGGCTTTGGTATGGGAAGTAACTATAATACTAGAAACAGAAGTGCCGAGGTTGCCCTAAAAGGCGGTGAAGTTAAATTAATTCGTAGACGTGAGACTTACGAAGATTTAATAGCATTAGAAAAAGAGTTTTTGGATTAAAGGTTAAAGATTGTATTTCATAGATGTTCAAGGTACTTTGATAAGTGATGAAGATAAAAGCCCGATTAGTGGAAGCTTGGAGTTTATCGAGAAATTAAATAGTGAAAATATTCCATATATGGTTGTTACAAACAACACTAAAAAAGCTTCATTAGATTTTTATAACTTTTTAAAGCAAAGTGGTTTTAATTTTTCATTTGATAAGTATCTTGACCCCTTAATGCTTTTGGAATCTCGTGTAGAAAAAGATTCTGTAGCAGCTTATGGAGCTAAAGAGTTTTTAGAAACTTTGCAAAAAATGGGATACAAATTTAATTATGAAAATCCTAAAACGGTATTGGTAGCGATAAAAGAAGATTTTAACTCAGAAGAATTTGCTCAGATGATAGATTTTTTATTATCAGGAGCAAAACTTGTAGGGATGCATGAGACATCTATTTATGCAAAAAACTCCAAAAGATATCCGGGTGTAGGTGCAGTTTTAAAGCTTTTAGAGTTTGCAACAAGTGTGAGTTATGATGTTGTTGGAAAGCCGAGTTTGGCATTTTATGAAGAGGGCTTAAAACGTTTGCAAAAGCAAAATAGCGATGCAGAGTATAGCAAGATAACTATGATTAGTGATGATGTAAAAGGTGATCTTGGTGGAGCAAAAGAGCTAGGTATGAAGTCTGTCTTTGTAACTAGCGGAAAATATAGAACAGCAGATGAAATAGTTCCATTTTTGCAAGAAAATCTAAAGCCGGATGAGATATATGCAAACATGGCAGATATTTTAAAGCAGATGTAGTTGGGAGTTGGTATGAAAACACTAGATGAATGTCGGATTAAAATTGATGAGTTAGATGATAAACTTTTAGATATTTTAAATGAACGTATGAAAGTAGTTGAGCGTGTCGGTGAGATAAAACATGATACGGGTGGTGCTATCTATAGGCCTGAACGTGAGAAAGCAATAATTGAACGTTTGAGCGCTAAAAGTAAAAAAGACGGCGGACTTTTAAATAAGGCTGCTATTGAAGCTATGTTTTTAGAACTATTCGCAGTATCACGTAACCTTGAACTACCAGAACGCATTGCATATCTAGGACCTGAAGGTAGTTTTACGCATCAGGCTGCCGAGAGCCGTTTTGGTGCTATGAGTGATTATATGTCATTAGGCTCAATTTATTCTGTTTTTAAAACTCTTGAAGCAAAACGTGCAAAATTCGGTGTAGTACCCATTGAGAATTCACGTGATGGCATAGTAGGTGAGACACTTGATCTGCTTGCTAAATCATCTGTAAAAATAGTAGCGGAACTTTATATGCCTATCCATATGTCTTTTGCTACAAAATGTAAAGATTTAAGTGAGATAAAAAAGATATATTCAAAAGACAAAGGTTTTGGGCAGTGTAGAGAGTTTTTAAATGAACATGGGCTAATGGATGCGGAATTAATACCTGTTGAGAGTACGGCTAAAGCTGCAATACTAGCTAGTGAAGAACCTTACTCAGCAGCTATTTGTTCCCATATAGCTGCAAAACTTTACGGTGTGCCTATACTTTTTAATGATGTAGAAGATGATATTGGAAGTTCAACTAGATTTGTAATTTTGAGTGATTTTAAAAATGGTCAAAGTGAGAATGATAAGACATCTATTTTTGTTCAACTAAAAGATGCGGTTAAAGCGGGTTCACTTGTTCATTTTCTACAAGATTTTGACGATGCAGATATAAATATGTCCAAAATTGAATCACGTCCCTCAAAAGATAAAGAAGGATTTGGATATTGGTTTTTTATAGATTTTTACGGACATATCGATGAACCAAGAATTCAAGAAATAATAAAAAAACATGATGGAGAGATAACATGGCTTGGAAGCTATGTGAAGGGTGATAATGAAATTTAATAAACATATTGAGAGTATAAAAACTTATGAGGGTGGAAAGCCTATAGAGTTGGTAGTTCGTGAGTTTGGAATAAAACCTGAAGATGTTGTAAAACTTGCATCAAATGAGAATCCTAACGGTTGTTCTTTAAAAGTTCAAGAAGCCGTAAAAGATATTGTTGCAAATATGGCAATGTATCCGGATGATTCTATGATGAAATTAAAAGCAGGGCTTTCACATCGTTTTAGTGTTGATGATGAAAATATTATTATAGGTGCAGGAAGTGATCAAGTAATTGAACTTGCCGTATATGCTAAAACAAATAAGTCTAGTAAGATACTTGTAAATGGTGTAACCTTTGCAATGTATGATGTATATGCAAAGCATGTTGGATGTGAGATAATAAAAACTACATCTACAGATACGCATGATTTAGAGCAGTTTTACACACTTTATAAAGAGCATAAACCTGAAATAATATTTTTATGTACACCTAACAATCCGACAGGTGATGCTATGGATGCAAAAGAGATGATGGAGTTTATATCTAAAATAGATTCTGAAACTCTTGTTGTAGTTGATGGTGCATATATGGAATATGCAAAAGCCAAAGACAGTTCTAAGGCAATTGAACCAAAAGATTTGATTGAAAAATTTGACAATGTACTTTATTTAGGGACTTTCTCAAAAGCATATGGTCTTGGAGGAATGCGTGTAGGATATGGAATAAGTAGAGCGAATATAATTAAACAGCTTTATAAACTTCGTCCACCGTTTAATATTACCACTCTTTCACTCGAAGCGGCTTCTATTGCACTAGAAGATGAAGAGTTTGTTAATAATAGTATTGAAATGAATTTTAACGAGATGAAACGGTATGAAAATTTCGCAAATGAGCAAAAAATAGATATAATTGAGAGCTATACAAACTTTGTAACTTTATGTTTTGGTGAAGAAAAAAACTCGAGTGAGATAGCGGACGCACTTCTTAAGCGCGGTATGATAGTCAGAGATTTAAGTGGATATGGGATGAATGCTATCAGGGTAACTGTCGGTAAACCTGAGCAAAATAGCAGATTTTTTGAGTTACTTGTAGAATATTTATAAAATAAATGGGAAGTTGATGGATTTTAGCGCACTTTTTTCACAGTTAGTTGTTTTATATGCGAAGTTGACAAAACAGCAAAAAATAATTATAGCATCAGCTGTTATAGGGATAGTTGCATTTTTAATTTTTTTAGTAGTATATACTTCAAAAAGCAATAAAGACAATAAGTATGAAGTACTATTTGATAAGTTAAGTTCTTCAGATGCTGCAAAGGTTATCGAGCAACTTGAAAAAGAAAATGTTCCATATAAATTAGAGGACAGAAATGTTATAAAGGTGCCAAAAGGAGTCGTTTATAAACAAAGAATATCTATAGCTTCTATGGGTATTCCTAAAGATAACGGTGTAGGATTTGAGTTATTTAACGAACAGGAATTCGGTGCTACTAGCTTTGATCAAAATGTAAAGTATATGAGAGCCTTAGAGGGTGAACTCTCCCGTACTATTGAAGCATTAGGACCTATAGAGAGTGCTTCAGTTTCTTTAGCTCTTCCAAAAGATTCTTTATTTATTGAAAAACAAATTGACCCTACAGCTTCAGTTATGGTAAATATAGTTGAAGATAGAAGATTGTCTCCTAAACAGATTCGCGGTATAAAAAACCTTGTTGCATCTGCCGTGCCAAAACTAACTAGTGATAATGTCATGCTTGTTGACAGTGATGGTGAGACTTTGGGTGATGAAGACGAAATGGCTCAAATGAGTGAACTCTCACAAGTTCAGCAAAAGTTTAAAAATAAAGAAGAGAAGAAAAAGCAAAAGAAAATTATAGAGGTAATATCACCATTTGTCGGTGGTGAACAAAAAGTTAGAGCTCAAGTTACAATAGAGTTTGATTTCTCGATAAAAAATTCTACAAGTGAAACATTTGATCCTGAAAATGTAGTAAGAAGTGAACAAGTTAGTGAAGAAGCACGTGAAGGTTCAACTCCTCCAGAAGTTGGTGGTGTACCTGGTACTATTAGTAATATCGGCCCGGTAGAGGGACTAAAAAGTAATCAAATTACTGAGAAGTATTCTAAAAACACAGGTACTACAAACTATGAAGTTGGAAAGACAGTCTCAACTACAAAAAGTCAATTTGCAAGAATAAAACGTATAACAGCAGCCGTAATTGTAGACGGAAGGTACAAAAACAAACTTGATGAAGCAGGGCAATCTACAAATGAAAAAGAATATGAACCCTTATCTCAGACAGATTTAGAAGCATTATCATCGCTTGTATCACGCTCAATCGGTATAGATGAGAGTAGAGGTGACTTAATAACTGTTCAAAATTTACAATTTAAACGTACAAAAGGTGTGGTTCAAATTGATGAAATTAGTAAGTTTATGGAATTTTCACAAACTTACTTAGCACCGTTTTCAGGACTTTTCAAATACCTTTTTGTTCTTATATTACTTCTTATCCTTTACAAAAAAGTTATCTCTCCGTTCGCAGAGCGTATGCTTGAGATTACTAAAGAAGAAGAGGAACTTGAAAAACCAAATCTTGATATAGAGGATGATGAAGAAGAAGACTTGGTTGAGAAAGTTCAGCAGATGCGTAAAAAAGTTGAAGACCAACTTGGTGTGGGTGAGAACTTTAATGAAGATGAACTTAAGTACGATGTACTTCTTGAAAAAGTAAGAGCAATGGCTGAAGATGAACCTGAAGCTACAGCTGCACTTCTTCAAACATTACTTACTGAAGAACAAGTTGCAGCTGATGTTAAAGATATACCAAAAGGCTAATGATGAATCTAAATCAAGTACAACAGGCACAATTTGATGAGATGAGTATAGCTGAGAAGATAGCTATACTTTTATTACAACTCGGGGAAGATGTTACTGCAACTTTATTTACCAACATGAATGTTGATAGTATTACGGAAGTTTCAAAATATATAGCAAGTGATAAGTCGGTTGATCGTGGTGTAGCTACTGCTATTTTAGAAGAGTTTTATGCTATTTTCCAATCTGGACAATACTTGACAAGTGGTGGTTTGGAATATGCAAGAGAACTTTTATATAGAACATTAGGACCGGAAGAAGCAAAAAGAGTTTTAGATAAACTATCAAAATCTATGCAAGAATCTCAAAACTTTGCATATCTCTCAAAAATTAAGCCTCAACAACTTTCAGACTTTATTATTAATGAACATCCTCAGACTATTGCACTAATACTTGCCCATATGGATTCAACTGAAGCTGCTGATACATTAAGCTTCTTCCCAGATGAACTTAGAAGTGAAGTATCTATGAGGATGGCTAAACTTGGTGATATTTCACCTTCTGTAATTAAAAGAGTTTCAGCCGTGCTTGAATCTAAACTTGAATCTCTTGCTTCGTACAAAGTTGAGGTTGGTGGACCACGTGCAGTTGCTGACATCTTTAATCGTCTTGGGGCTAAGAGTTCTAAAGCTACTTTATCTCAAATTGAACAGCAAGATGAAGAACTTGCATCTATGATTAAAGAGATGATGTTTACATTTGAAGATATTTCTACTCTTGATAAAGGTGCAATTACCGAGATTCTTAAAGCTATTGATAAAAAAGAGCTTATGCTTGCGCTTAAATCATCTCCTGAAGAGCTTAAAGAGAAATTTATGTCTGCAATGAGTGAGCGTGCACAAGAAGCATTCTTAGAAGAGATGCAGTTCCTTGGTGCTGTTAAAATGAAAGAAGTTGAAGGTGCTCAGCGTAAAATTGTTGAGACTGTTAATGGACTTGCTGAAGCTGGAACTATCCAGATTGGCAATAATGAAGAGATGGTGGAGTAAACCTTGGCTAAAGTTATTTCTGAAGGTAAATTATCTAAACATACCATGGATAAGTACAAATTTAAAGTGTTTTCTATGAATGTAAGTAATAATGAAGATAGTTACGAAAAAGAAGATACAAGTATCCTACAAACAAAAGATAATATATCAGAACCAAAACAAGAATTAGATAATGTTGACTCAAGTTCTTTAAGTACAAGTTCTAAGGATTCACTTATCGAGTCATTAATGAAAAAAACTGATGAGATGAGTTCTAATTTTATAAAATTGCAGATGAAACTCGAGAATATGAGTGATGAACATAAACTCGAACTTGAAAAAGTAAAAGATGAAGCATTTGAAAAAGGTGTTGAAGAGGGACTTGAACAAGCTAAAAAAACTCAAGATGATAACGTCGCAAATGGATTAAGTCAGTTTATTTCTTCGGTTAAAACACTTGAAAACAGTGCAAAAGAATTTGAATTAGCGTTAGAGGGGATAAAAAACTCTTTATTGGAAGCTGCATGTGATATAGCCAAAGAAGTTGTGAGCATAGAACTCTCAAGTAGTTCTAATAACATAGCAAAAGTTTTGTCTGAAGAACTTATAAAAGAGTTGCAAAATGCTTCAAAGATAAAAATAAAAGTTAATCCTAAAAACCATGGAGCGGTTTCTCAAAGTTTAGGTTCTATGGAACATGTAGAAGTTATCTCTGATTCTGCAATAAGTGAGGGCGGTGTTGTTGTTTTAAGTGATGCCGGAAATATAGATGCCCAGATTCAAAAAAGATTTGAAAGAGTAAAAAGGGCAGCATTAAGCGAGTAAAGTATATGGATATAAAGTCAAAAAATATTAAAGAATTAGAATCTATTTGTTCAGATATAAGAAAAAAAATTTTAGAAGTAGTAAGTAAAAATGGTGGACATCTTAGTTCAACTTTAGGTGCAACAGAGTTAATCGTAGCTATGCATAAAGTGTTTGATAGCAAAACAGACCCATTTATTTTTGATGTTTCTCATCAATCATATGCACATAAACTTGTAACAGGTAGATGGGAGGAGTTTGATACTCTAAGAACATTTGGCGGTTTAAGTGGTTATACAAAACCTACCGAGAGTGAAGATGATTATTTTGTAGCAGGACATAGTTCTACATCTATATCTTTAGGTGTAGGTGCAGCTAAGGCTATAGCAATAAAAGGTGAACAAAATGAGCGTATACCGGTTGTTATGATAGGTGATGGCTCTATGACAGCAGGTATGGTATATGAAGCATTAAATGAGCTTGGTGACAGAAAGTACCCAATGGTTATCATACTAAATGATAATGAGATGAGTATAGCAAAACCAATAGGTGCAATCTCAAAGATGCTCTCATCTGCAATGGCAAGTCCGTTTTATCAAAGGTTTAAAAAAAATACTGAAAGCTTTGTAGATAATTTTGGTGAGAGTGCCAGATATATGGCAAAAAGAATGGAAGAATCCCTAAAACTTATAACACCTGGAATTATGTTTGAAGAGATGGGAATAGATTATATAGGGCCTGTTGACGGACATGATTTGAAATCATTAATTGAGACTTTTGAATTAGCCAAAAATCTCAATAAACCTGTAATTGTACATGCTCAAACTCTAAAGGGTAAAGGTTATGAGATAGCTGAAGGAAAAGAAGAAAAATGGCACGGTGTTGGTCCTTTTGATATTGAGAACGGTAACTCTTCAAAAAAATCATCATCAAAATCAGCGACCCAAATTTATACCGAATCATTAATGCATTTGGCTAAGCATAATGACAAGATAGTAGGTGCAACGGCAGCGATGCCTAGCGGTACAGGTTTAAGTGAGTTGATGGAGACATATCCA
>JAPHSI010000154.1 GCA_026193155.1 Sulfurimonadaceae bacterium
AGATAAACTCATTGTGTTATCGTAATCAACAGTGTATGAACCTATTGTTAAAGTACCTGTACCACTAGCTACAGTAGCTTCTTTTGCAGCCAATGCACCAAACTTTGTAATATCTTTTTTTGCCAAAGTAACAGTTTCAAGTGTAAAAGAGTCAACAGTAGCACCTGCATCTACTTCAACTTCAGCATTTCCGCTTACATCAACTGTTTTATTATCAAATATCGTATCATAACTAAGTGCTGAAGCACTACTCTTTAGAGTTGTCATTAACGAAGATAAAAGTGTATACGCATCTTGTTTTTGAGTGTTTAGAGTTATTTTATCCTCTAAAGGTTTAACCATTTGCGCTTCATCTGCTTCTTTTAGCTGATCAATTACATCAGCAGTCAAAACACCTGAACCGACACCCAGTGAACTTATACCAGCCATGATAAATCCTTTTATCTATAATTTATATATCTATGTGTTTAAAATCGTCAGTTTTGCAAAAAACTTTAATAATATTAAGCATAGATTATTCCACTAAATTTTTGTATAATTTAAATGAAAAAAATCTAAAGAAAATTATAATCGTGTCGATATATGTTTCATGAACGATTCAAAAAAAGATAACAATTTAACAACTAAAGGATCTAAAATGTATGGAACAGCCGCTCATAACACTTATGCACAAAATAATGTAGGAATTGAATCTCCAACAAGACTTATTGAGATGCTGTATGAGGGGATTCTTCGTTTTAATGCTCAAGCAAAAAAATCTATTAAAGATGGCGATATTGAGAAAAAGATTTATTGGATTAACCGCTCTACAGCGATTATAACTGAATTGTTATCTACACTCGATAAAACTCAAGGTGAAGTTTCTTTATATCTTGAGGGTTTATATAACTACGAAATTTCTCTTCTAACACAAGCAAGTATAGATAGTGATGAAACTAAAATAGATGAAGTAAGTGGCGTATTTAAAGGCTTATTGGAAGCTTGGAGAGAGAGTACAAATGTGGCTTAATCAGCTTCAAGTCGCCATAATAGAAAAAGATACAAAAAAGTTAGATGAGCTTTTAGATACTCTTCCTGAATTTCAAAATAAAGAGGAGATGCAAAAAGCTTCATATCTTTTAAGAGAGGCACTGGAATTACTCTATAAACTAAAAGATGAGACATCCGCATCAATGATACAAATCAAAAAAAATATAAAATTTTTAAATTCTACTCAAAGTAAACCTCTTAACAAACTCGATATTAAGTCTTAATTACTTTTTTTTAATTCCAAAATTTAAACTTCTTATGGTGTATTCACTGACAACGGCACCTTTTCGCATATTTAGTATATGCTCAACTGCATCTGCTATATCTGAAGTTAGTAGTTTTTCATTTTCTTTATCACTAACATCAAAACGCAAAGAATCGTAAAAGAAACTTTGTGTCATATCCGGATTTATATTTGAAATGCTTAAATTGCTTTTTCTACTCTCTTCAAACAAAGAGTCGCTAAAAGCTTTTAGACCTGCTTTAGTTGCAGAGTAAACACCCGCAAATTTAGAAGCACGCAGAGCTTCTATGGAACTGATATTTATTAGATATCCGGCATTTTTCTTTAAACTTCTTAAAGTGGCATTTGTTAAAAGCATCGGTGCAGTTAGGTTTAAAAAACTCATTTGTGTAATAGTTTTTAAATTTAACTCTTCATGTGGCTCAAACTTCCCAAAACCTGCACAATTAATAAGAATATCTAACTCTTGAGATTTTAAATCTTCACAAAGTGAAATAGTTTGTTTTTCGTCTGATAAATCACACTTTATATGTGTAAAAGATTTATGTGAAAGTAAATCATTTGGTAATGTTCTACTTATACCTATAACTTCATAGCCTAGATTAAGCAGTCTATGTGATATATTATAACCTATTCCACTACTAGCTCCTGTAACAAGCGCTTTTTTCATGATATTTTCTCCATAATTTCATCTATTTTATCAAAAATAAGTTTTTTAGCCATATTTTTTGTAACACTGCTTGGCTCAAAGTGGTCACTTACTATTTTAAATATATATTTATTTTTAACATCTTTACTTGCTTCAATAAAACCTTTACTCTCCATATCTACCACTTCATAATTATTGTGGCTAACTTCATAATCTACACAAGTAAGATTTATATCTTTTCTCAAAGATGCAGAAGAAGCGTCGAGTAATTGACCGATTTCATATTTTTTACTGGCTCCGCATATTCCGACATTTACAAGTGTATCATTAGAATTCATTTTTTCGATAATATTTTTTGTAGTATTAAACATATTTTCAGAACCAATACCGCTTATAATTAGGGAGATTTTGTCATTACTCTTACTGGTGTTAAGTTTAAACTTATCTACAAATGCTTGAGCTTCATTTTTTATAGCTACAATTACATAAATCATTACATCTCATTAGTTTTTTTTGATATAATTTTATCAGAATAAAATAAGGGGACTTTTATTATGCCGATAGTTAAAGTGGATTACTCAAATTTAGATCACGAAGATATGGCAAGCAATATAGGTTTAAGTTCTAAACATATCCCAATTTTAATAGCCAGTTATTTAGAAGAATCAGAGGATGGTTTAGCTAAACTTGAAGAGTCTATAAAAAAAAGGGATTACTCTAGAATTAAAGCGGATGCTCACTTCATAAAAGGTAGTTCGGGGAATTTAAAATTTAATGAACTCTATGAAATGTCAAAAGAGTTGGAATTTGCAGGGGCAGAGGAAGATGAAAACTTTGACTATGAAGGTTACTTCAAAGCAATAAAAGAAGCAATTTCTACTATTAAATAATCTTTATTTAAATATATTTAGATACAATTTCATCGCTTCTCTTTAGACCTGTGCAATGGTAACTTAAGGCACCGTGTCAGGGTAGGAATACAGCAGCACACCTTTTTTTGCTATGTGCCGCAGGTATCTGGAGGGAGGCACCTTCTTTTACAAACACTTCACAAATAAATTTAAGTAACCAATAAGTAACTAATCAGTAACAATTAGATAATATAATAGCAACTATAAAAAATGAGGTTGTTTAATTATGCAAAATAAAAAATCAAGAGGTGGTTTTTCTCTTATTGAGTTAATGATTGTTATCGTTATTTTAGGGCTTTTAGCAGCTATGGTTATGCCGAGTTTAACGGGTAAAGGTGAAGAAGCCAAAAGAGATTTGGTATGTGTTCAGATGAAGTCACTTTATAATGGTGCACTTGATATGTTTAAATTAAATAATTCACTTTACCCTTCAACTGAGGAAGGATTAGAGGCACTTGCAAAAAATCCTGATGAAGAAAAGTATCCAAACTACTCAAAAAGCGGATATTTAAAAGACAATAAATTACCAAAAGACTCTTGGGGTAATAATTTCGTATATGTAAATGATGATGGTATCATTGAGATTATATCCTTAGGTGCAGATAGAAAAGAAGGCGGCAATAATGAAGCTGCTGATATAAAAATGAGTGAGTGTAAATAGATAAGTGAAGCGTGCAGCATTCTCCTTAATTGAACTTCTTATAGTTGTTTTGATTGTGGGGATTGTGTATACGATAGCCGTTACAAATTTCTCAGCTTTAAAGGAAGGTAAGGTAAAACTTTCTCTTTCGAACTTAAAACCTTATCTTGATAAATTAAAAAAAGCTCATAAAGCTGAACTGATTTGTCTTGATGAGTGTAAAAGTTGTAATGTTTATGTGGATGGTGTTTTAGATACGAATGCATCTGAAGAATTTGAAGAGTTCTTAGACGAAGATGTTAAAGTTTATAGATACGATGCAAATTTCGGTTTAGTAAATTTACAAAACAAGGTATTTTTTAATTCTAAGGGTACGCAAGAAGAGATTTGTTTTTCTTTAAGTGTGGATAAAAACGGAGTAAGTGAACAGTTGATAGTTGAATATAAAGATAAATTTTATGATTTTTCTACATATTTTACAAGTACAAAAATTTATTCATCAGCATCAGATTTAAGTGATGTTAAAGAGGATTTATATCAAGAGGTACTTAGATGATATTTAAGTACAAGGGTATAAATCACGAGGGTAAAAAACTATCTTTAAAAATAGAGGCTTCAAGCCTTGATGAAGCAAAGTCGAAACTAAAAGCAAATGGTATTATTCTTCAAAGTATTGAAGAGGATACACCTTCAATCTTTGAAAATATTTCTATTTTTGGAAAATATAAAATCCCTCCAAAAGAGCTTGCAGGACTTTCACGTGAACTTTCTATGTATATCCGCTCAGGTATATCGATAGTATCGGCTATAAAAATAGTTCAGACCCATTATGAAAAAAATAAAAAGATGAAGCTTTTTTTAAATACCATAAGTACACATCTGGATGAGGGTAATAATTTTTACACAGCCTTAAGCACCCAAGAGATAGTAGAGTTACCAAGTTTTTATGTTGAGAGTATTAAAGTTAGTGAAAACGGTGGAATATTAGATGAGGTTCTTATGGAGTTAAGCCGTTTTTTAAAAGAGCAGGACTCAATAAATAAAGAGATAAAAGGTGCATTCGCGTATCCTAGTTTTATGATAATTATATCTCTTGTTATGATATCTTTTATGCTTGCTTTTGTAGTACCCGAGATAACAGGTATTTTTGAGTCAATGGACCAAGAACTTCCTACTCCAACAAAGTTTGTTATAGCAATGGGAGATTTTTTTAACGATAACTTTACAACACTTTTAGGCTTTTTATTTGCATTTGTAGTAATATTTTTAATACTTATGAAAAAAAGTAGGTCTTTTGCATACATGGTACATAGGTTTCTTTTAAAGTTACCTCTTTTTGGAGAGATAATTCAAAAAAGTGAGTTAGCACGTTTTTCTTATATCGCATCTTTACTTACACGCTCAGGTGTTCCTTTTGTTCAGACGATAAATCTAAGTGCAAATATTTTAAATAATCTTGTTTTAAAAGATATGTTTGTGCAGGCTAGTAAAAAAGTTGTTGAGGGGAAACTGCTATCATCTGCTTTAAATAATTCAAATGTAAAAATTGACAATGCTTTTATACAGTCGATTGCTTTAGGTGAAGAAACCTCACAACTTCAAAATGTTTTAACAAATACAAGTGAACTTTATTTTGAAGAGAACCGAGATAAAATAGGTATGCTCCTAACTTTGCTTGAACCATCCCTTATGTTGTTTGTCGGTGCAAGCATTGGATTTATCGTAGCTGCAATGTTACTTCCGATTTTCTCTATGAGTATAGGTTAGGTATGAGAATAAACTCTAAAAACGGTATAGCTTTACTAATAACTTTGTTTTTCATAATGGCAATTACTATAAGTATCGGTATAGGTTTTAAATATGTTAATGAAGCAAAGTCAAGTATTAAAGATGAAAATTTTTTACTTCAAACAAATATAATAATTGATGATGTTTTGATACTTTTAAAGGATTCCAAAGAATTACAGTTAATTAAAGATGATACAACAGGCGAGATATTTGATATATTTTTGGCACAAAGTGAGTTTATACCGTTTGAAGTATCTGACATAAAAGTTGCAATCTCTATAAAAAGTGCCAGAAGAAAAATAAACTTGAAAAATTTGCTTGATTTAAACACAACTGGCCAAAATAATGTAGAAGATCCTTTAATTCAACAATTCAAAAGTTTTTTAACCTCTTACAATGTTAATCTAAGTTATTTCGATATGTTAAAAGATGCTGTTTCAAAAAATAATGATTATCCCATAACAGATTTTATAGATGCAAAACCTGATATTTTTCGCGAGTATATATCTTCATATGGACACTTAAATGAGATCAATGAACATTATAAAAATACCTATTATGAGAACTCTTTAGTAAAGATAGATTTTAAAGACCTGTTTTATGTCGGTCGAGAAAATAATACAAGTAATTCATATTGTATCGATAGTTATTATATAACCAATACTGCTAAAGTGATGTTGGAGGGTGTAAACGTTGATGAAGCAGAAAATTTTGTTGTAGATACTAACAAAAGTGCTTTTGATTATTTATATTGTTCTGTAAACGATGACAAAAGATATGTAATAGATGTGGAGTTAGAGATAATTCAAGGGCAAAAGACAGCAAATATATCATTTGAATATGATATAAAACAGACAAAAGGGTATAATTTTTCTTATGAAATTTAACGTGCACAAGAGAATGATTTTTTTAGATCCACACTCATCCATAGCGGTGGCAAATGATGAAAAGATAGATTTGATTTTATCTCCGTCTTTGTATTGGGTTCAAAAAGTAAAACTACCTGTAAAATATATCAGAGAAGTAAAAAAACTGCTTCCAAGTTTATTTGAAGATATTTTACCTGATGGAAATTATAGTTATAGTGTGTATAAAGATGAAAATGCGGATGGCAGTTATTTTATTTTTGCTTATGAAGATAAGCGTATTATAGATTTAGCTTCTAGTTTTGGTATAAATTCTTCAAATATTTCAAGTGTACGTTTTGCTCAATCTGTTTTAAGCACCCTAGAGGGAGCTGTAAAAATAAATGAAACGCAAAGTATCTACGTTAAAGAGGGAGTTGTTACCTTAGTACCGTGTTGCTGGATAGAAGAGAGTGGAGATATAGACTTAGACTCTATCAAACCATCACGTCATACAATTACTTTAGCACAGTTCGGTCATATAGTAGATAATTCAAGTTTATATAAAATCGCTGCTGTTTTAGTTTCATTTTCTATCCTCTTCTTCGCAGAGTATTTTATAACTAAACAAAAAATAGCTTCACTGGAAGAGGAAAAAAGCGCTCTTTTTACAAAATATGACTTAAAACCTACAATGTTTCAAAACAAAGCACTTTTAAAAAAATATAAAGATATTCACAAAAATCAAACAAACTTGAGGCAAGAACTCTCAAGCAAATTGAAACAAAATAATATAAAGCTCATAACTTATAAAAACAATTCTCTAAAGGTTGAGCTATGAATCGTATCAATCCTTTATATCTTGGAGTATTGTTAGTAGTAATCTTGGTTTTGTCTGTATATTCTCTAAATAGTGCAAAAAAATCTCTAATGGAATCAAAAGAAAGTTTTAAAGAAACTCAAAAAATAGCAAATGAATTGAGCAGTCTCAAAAAAGCATATGCCAATAAAAAAATAAATGAACGAGCTCTTAAAAAGGTGCTTGCTCAAGCTGTTTTAAGGGATGCTTCTATAAAAGCAGAATATAAAAACAATGTAGTAAAACTAAACTCGGATAACATGAATAAAAAAGCATTGGACTTTTTAATGGGTAAACTACTAAATTCCACATACGATATTAGAAAAATGAAAATTAAACGCTTAAGTGAAGAAAAAGCTAGCTTAG
>JAPHSI010000182.1 GCA_026193155.1 Sulfurimonadaceae bacterium
CTGCTTTTCCATCTTTTAAATCTATTGCCGGGTATAACGTCATAAGTGTATTTGTCCTTTTTCTTTTTATTCTAAGAGCCACTAGTGGCGAGGGCTCTCCGCCGAAGAGAACCCAGTGTTAACGTAGCTAAGCGGAATTTACTTCCGATAGCGTTATAAATTAATAAAGTTCTCTAGTATTTTCAGTCCATTTTCATGGCTTTTTTCAGGGTGTGGCTGAATTCCAAGCACGTTGTCTTTTGCTACACTTGAGCTAAACTCATATCCATATTCAGTACGACCTATAATATCATCCTCATTATCACAAACAGCATGAAATGAGTGAACAAAATAGAGATAGTGTTTCTCATCTAAACCGTTAAATAAAGGATGATCTTTTGTAAACATTCTGTTCCATCCCATATGTGGAACTTTTAAAGGCTCAGAAAACTTCTTAGTATCAAATGCTTCTACATGACCTTTTATAAGACCAAGTCCTTCATTACTTCCAAATTCCTGAGATGATTCAAAAAGTAGTTGCATCCCTAAACAGATGCCAAACATATATTTCCCACTCTCTGCATACCCTTTTATTGCATCCACCATATTTCTCTCTTGTAGATGTTCCATAGCATCACCAAAAGCACCGACACCGGGAAGTATCAACTTGTCATACTCTATAAACTTTTCCGGATCGCTCTCAATCACACTATTTTGTCCTAATTTAGAGAGTGCATTTTGTACACTTGCTAAATTACCCATGTTATAATCAACTATAGCTATTTTTTGTTTCATAAATGAGTCTCTTTAATTTTTGTAAATCTTATATATAATGCTAAACCAATAAGCAGCATTGAAACGGCACCGATTATATACATCGAATACACAAGTTGAGCAGGATCGGTTATGGCAAACTTAAATACCAACATTAGTGCTTCAATGGACAAGGCAATAATTATAGAACCAAGGAACCTAACCATTGTTTTGTGAGGACCTGATGGGTTATGCTCTTTAACACGCCCCAATATCTCCTCTTCAATAAGGGTCTTTGCCAGATCAAATATTGCAAGTGCTAAAGTTAGTAAAATTGTAGCTTCAAAAACATCTTTTATTTTAAAATGAAACGGTGTAATTTCATGTACTACAAAGTTAGCTATACCTTTAAAAAACAACAGCATTGCAACTGCGATAAGTGCAAATGAAAAAGCGGCATATGAATATTTGAATAATTTAGAGAAGAATATATCCGTAGAGTTTTGTTGAGATATTTTAAGTACTTCGTCAAGTGACATATCCAAACACGCTATATATTTTAAATCTCCGTTTTCATCATATATAGGTTGAGATGCAGTAACACACAAGTCACCGCTTATAAGAGACGGATAAGGGTCGGTAATTGTACAACGCCCTTCACGAACTGCACGATAATAATATGCACGGTCAGCTCTTATTCTACCTATATCATCATCAGTCTGTCCTTTATTTGTAAAAGTAGGACTAACCTGTACACCTTTGTAAT
Organism: Sulfurimonadaceae bacterium; assembly: GCA_026193155.1. Taxonomy (GTDB): domain Bacteria; phylum Campylobacterota; class Campylobacteria; order Campylobacterales; family Sulfurimonadaceae; genus Sulfurimonas. The sequence goes on from JAPHSI010000182.1 coordinate 1,499, forward strand.
CAAGTAGATATACACCTTCACAAGTACCTAAGTCATCTTTAATTTTTAAAAGACGAGGCATTATCATATCTGCACTTAATGACGGTAAACGATTTGGAATATTCTTAGAAAAAAGGTAACAAAAATAGGCTCTTGCTTTTGTTCGACCTTCTGAAAAATTTTGTATATCAGATGCAACCATAATGCTTTAATTCCTATATTTTAAATATAATTGGAAGTATAGCAAAATGGTTATTAAAAAAAACTACTTACAAAACTCTTCATCTAAAATTTTAGTTTTATATGTTATTTCATTGTTAGTTATTGTAGCTAGTTCCAAACATCTCTCATTAGTGTTTGGCAGTGTAACTATTGCATCTAGTTTATTGTTTAAATAAACTTTCATTTGGGCTTTTTGATTAATCTTTCCTTTATAAGAATATCTATATACCATTAAAGAATAATCATCATTTTTATCTAATGTTTTTAAGGTGATAGTTTCTGGTCCGTAACCACGTCTTGAATCTCTATCTAGTTTTGCTAAACCTTTAACATCTTGAGTATTTTTATGACTTACATGATACATATTTGCCTTTAGATGTAAATCCAAATCCATAGGCTTTTCACCCCATGACAAAACAAATCTAGCACTTTTCTTTGGTATGTTTTTACTTATAAGAAATTGTGTTTTCCAAAATGTTCCAAAAGAAATCAATAAATATTCTTGAGTTGGAATATAGCCTTTTTTTTCTATTCTTATCGGTATTTCAGTATCCATATTTTCAGGTGGTGTTGGAATAGTTATCATACCTTTGTCATCAGATTTAAAAACAGACTTTCCTAAATAAAATTCTGCTTCGACAATAGGTTTACAGCTAATTGCATCCCTAATTGAAAATTTAGTTTTTCCATCAAGTTCATCCTGAGCCATCTCTGCAAGTTCCGCTCTTTCCCAACAAGATTCCGCATATAACGAACTAAATAACAAACTCATAATTAGTATAAATTTTTTAAACATCTTAAACACCCTTTTTATTAATTGGCTTGTAAATTATCTCATAATATTTCTAAATAATCTTTTAATGTTATAATTCCATTAAAAACAGGTTTATGTCACATGGGTTATAAAATTTTTTTAGTATTTGAAAACTTTTTAATGCTTTTACCAAAAAAAATCAGAAAATGGTTTTTTACATCCCTTGGAATATTAGGGTTTTACTTATCTGCAAAATATAGAAAAGTATCTTTTGATAATTTAGATTTTATTTTTGGAGACAAACTCTCATATAACGAAAAAACTGATATTACAAAATACAGTTTTAAAAATCTTCTTCTAAATTTCCATCATATAATGGAACTAAGACATATGTCTAAAGATGACTTGGCAAAAATAATTAAAATAGAAAATATAGAAGCCGTAGAAAAAGTCCACAAAGAGGGACGCGCAGTAATATATGTAACTACACATTACTCATCTTGGGAGTTGGGGGGTGCGAGTTTAGGTGCTTTTGTTGAACCACTAGTAGCAGTTTATAGAAAAATGAGAAATCCAACCATGCAAGAATGGCTATTAGAAGGTAGGAGCAAATTTGGAAATATTAACTTAGAAAAATCAAAGGTTATCAAACCATTAATTCGTCATATAAAAGAAAAAAGAGCCAGTGGAATACTTATAGATACAAACCTAAACAAAAGAGAGGGTATAAAAGTTAATTTTATGGGAAAAGAAGTCTCTCAAACACCAACACCGGCATATTTGGCAAGAAAATTCAATGCAGCAATTATTCCAGTTACTATCAGAACAGATGATGAAGACAACTATACTCTAATGATATTTGATGAGATTAAAGTAGATAAAACAGATGATGAAGAAGCTGATATATTAAAAGCCACCCAAGCCCAAGCCGATTGGTTAGGCTCTTTAATAGAAAAAGAACCTAAGTTTTGGTTTTGGATTCATAGACGTTTTAAAACTGATTATCCGGAGATCTATGCACCTAAGCCATAAGCGTATGGAGCATTTTACAAAAATACACCATACGTTTGAGCTAGGTGGCACAATCAGCAGTTCGTGCCTCAAATATTTTTAAAATAGTTAGGAAAAATGCTGTAATAGCTGGGCCTAAAATCATACCCCAAAATCCAAATGTAGCAAGACCGGCAATGATTGCAAAGAATATTACTATCTCATTTAATTTGGTATCATCCTCTTTTAAAAGACGATTGTTTATCTCTTTTATAATAAGTGGTTTAATAAAAGTATCTGCAATAATGGAAATAACCACAATTGAATAAAGTACTATAAAAATAGCATTAAAATTATTTCCTAAATAAAATTCATACAACATAAATGGAAGCCACATAAGAGCACCCCCAACTATAGGTATAAGTGAAGCAAACCCATACATTATTCCAAAAAGTATCCCATCATAATTAAAAAACGATATAGCTACACCAAAAAGAATTCCTTGAAACATTGCATTTACTATAATTGAATAAAACACCACACTCATTACAGATGAAAGCTCTTTAGTCAGAGTACTTGCTTCTTCAACTGACACCTGTACAACTCTTTTTAAAAACTCAACTATTATAGAACCGTTATACTGTGCAAAAAAATAAAATACAATTACCAAAAATGCATTTTTTATAAAACCTGCTGAAAATGCTCCTATATTCCCTGTAAAAGAGATAGCTTTGGATGTTATCTCTTTTACATCAATTTCACTCAAAGCATCCTGTGCAAAAGGCTTTAAAAACTCTAAAAATGCCGGAGGAGAACTCACAAATTCCCTAACATATATCTCAATATTTTTAAGCGTCATTTGGTCAAGTGTATTTAGTTTTATAGTAAGCGTAGCTAAAAAATAACCTAAGGGAACAAAAAACAAAACTCCAAGTAGCAAACTAGATATCAAAGCTGCCATAAATTTTGAACCAATTTTATCTTCAAAAAAATCTTGTATATTTGAAGTTGAAATAGCCAATAAAGCAGCTATTGTCATACTTAATAAAAATGGCGCATACAAAAGATACATCCAATAAAGTGATGTTCCAAATAATATAGCTACAAAATATTGTGGTTTCATAGAAAAAATCCTTTGAAGGAGCAAATTTTACCTGTAAAATTTAGCCCGAAAAAGATAGAGATTTTTTTGTATTCGGACATTGAAGTTCTAGTTTTAAAATTATTGCTTCTCAAAATAAAGTCCCTTCTTCGTTTACCCAGTCCATATTTAAAACATCGTAGGTAGCTCTTGTAGCCTTACGACCTTTTGCTGTACGTTCCAAGAAGCCATTTGCCAAAAGATACGGTTCTAATACATCTTCAACTGTTCCTTCATCTTCACTTAAACTTGCAGCTATAGTACTTAATCCCATAGGCTTTCCTCTTGCATCTACAAGAAGTTTTAAAAGTTTTATATCCATCTCATCAAATCCAAATGAATTAATTCCTAATTCATCTAAAGCAAACTTTGTTCTAGTGTGCTCAATATTATCTTCATCTGCAACATCTGCGAAATCTCTTACACGACGTAAAAGACGTAGAGCTATACGAGGAGTTCCTCGACTTCTTTTAGCTATTTCTATAGCTGCTTCATGAATAATATCACGATCAAGTTTTTTAGATGCTTGAGAGATTATTTTTGCTAGTTCTTCATGATTGTAAAACTGCAAACGAAAATTCATCCCAAACCTGTCACGCAAAGGATTTGACAACATACCGGCTCTAGTAGTAGCACCAATTAGCGTAAATCTAGGTAAATCTATTTTCACAGTTTGTGCAGCGGGACCGCTACCAATAATAATATCTATACGGAAATCTTCCATAGATGAATATAATATCTCTTCAACTGCAGGGGAGAGACGATGGATTTCATCGATAAAAAGTATATCACCCTCTTCCAGATTCGTAAGTATTGCAGCTAAATCCCCACTTTTTTCTATCATAGGAGCTGCTGTAACTTTTATGTTTGAATCCATTTCGTTAGCTATTATTAAAGCCAAAGTTGTTTTCCCTAGACCTGGAGGTCCATAAAAAAGGACATGGTCAAGTGCTTCAGAACGTTTTTTACTGGCTTCTATAAAAACACCTAGATTTTTTTTAACTTGTTCTTGACCTATATATTCACTCCAAACATCCGGACGAAGACTTGTTTCAGTGAGTTCTTCACTATCAAACTTTTCAATCTCCACTAATCTATCCATTAGTAAGTATGTTCCTCTTTTGGGAAATTTTTATCTTCAACTTCTTTTGCATAAGAAGCTATTGCTTCTTTAACTAAAGCTGCACCATCAAGATATTTTTTGACAAACTTAGGAGTAAAAGCTTCAAAAAGTCCGAGCATATCCGAAAATACGAGTACCTGACCATCTACATCTACACCTGCACCTATCCCTATTATAGGGACATTAACACTTTGTGCTATATCTTTTGCTATATCAGCTTTTACACCTTCCATAACTATACAAAAGGCACCGGCTTTTTCAATAGCTTTTGCATCTTCTATAAGAGAGCTTTTTTCCTCTTGTGTTTTACCCTTGACTTTATAACCGCCTTCACTTCTAAAAGCTTGAGGAAGCAAACCTATATGACCACATACAGCTATACCGTTACTTGTCAGATGCTTGACAATATCCGCTTTATCTACACCACCTTCGATTTTTACACTGTCTGCATTAGTCTCTTGAAAAACTTTAATTGCATTTTTTAAAGCTTCATCTTTATTTACATAAGTTCCAAATGGCATATCACATACTACAAAACTACTCTCAGCACCCATGCAGACGGCATTTGTATGATAAATCATCTGATCAAGAGTAGCACTTAGAGTATCTGCTTTACCCGCAAAACTCATATTTAGTGAATCACCTACAAGTATAATATCAGCTGATGGTTCAATAAGTCTGGCAAAAAGTGCATCATAAGCAGTTACCATTACTAATGGTTTATTACCTTTTGATTTTTTTATCGATGTTATTGTCATTTTTTTCTTCATAATCGTATTTTAACCAAAAACTGATACAATTTGGTTAAGTAATGGGAGAAATATTTTATGGGGATAAGAAGTGACTTGGATTCTAACTTTGATTATGAAGTAGTTGATGAGTTTTATGACCACTACACAATGATGGTAGAGAGCATGGAGGTAATGATAATTGACCTTGCAAAACCTAATGTGTATAAACGTAGTGTTGACGAATTATTCCGTGTATTTCATAATATAAAATCGGCTTCAGGTTTTTTGGAAATTGAACCTATGAGAAGACTCTCTACTTTTGTAGAAGAGGTTTTAGAAGAGCTAAGAAGTAAAGATAAGCCAATTAGTGAGGCAACCCTCAACTGGCTTTTACAAATCAGCGATATCTTTTCAGCTTGGCAAGATGATATAAAAAATGACAAAGAACTAACAAAAGTAAAATATTCTTTACTTAAAATACCTGACTTGGATGATAATTGAAAAATTTAGTAGCATATATAACTTCAGGATATCCTGAAAAATCTTTTAGCATAGACCTATCCTTAGCTCTTGGTGAGAGTGGCGTAGACACGCTAGAACTTGGTGTTCCGTTTTCTGACCCAGTGGCGGACGGACCTTTAATAGAAAAAGCCAATCATAAAGCTCTTGAACTCGGATTTAAGTTTGAACATCTTAGAGAAATTTCTCGTGAAGTAGCACCAAAAGTAGATACATTGTGGATGGGTTATTTTAACTCTTTTTACCAACAAGATTTATCTAAACTTCTTCCTGAAGCTAACGAAATAGGAATAAATGGTTTGATAATACCTGATTTACCACATGAAGAAGCTCAAAAATACAAAGAACTTTTTAAACAAAACAAGCTCTCTAACATATCTTTTGTAGCACCGACAGACACTGAAGAGAGAATTGCAGAAATTGTAAAAGAAGCTCAAAAATTCATATACATGGTTGCATATACAGGTATTACAGGAAGCGGTAAAGCAGAAGATTTGCAACCGTTTTTAGGTTCAATAAAAAAGTACACAAAAACTCCTGTATATGTAGGTTTTGGCGTAAATGCAAAAACAGCAAAAGAGAAGGTAATGGGAGCTGATGGGGTAATTGTGGGTAGTGCTTTTATAGACATAATATTAAAAGAAAACCTAAACTACTCACAAAAAATAAAAGAGTGCCAAGAACTGGCTCGTATTATAAAAAACGAGATAAACTCTTAATCAATTTCAAAAAGCACAAAAAGTGTTTTTTGAAATAAACTTGCATTATCATCACTAACCATTAAAAAAAGATTTTTATCTAACTTAGTCAAGCCTTCAAAATTATCTACATTTTTATCTTTATAGCTATCAAATATTTTCAAAACTTGTTTCTCACACAATTTAGAACTGCATTTTTTTAAGTTTACTAAACTTATAGTTATTAGTTGTTTTCTACTTAAGTTATTAAAATCTCTTTCCAATACTACAAGTTTGTTTTTAGATAAAAATTCCAATGCTGTAATATATCCGTTTTGTTTGATTTTATAAATATTGTCTTTTGTGTATAGCTTATGGATACCATTATCTTTAAAGGGTGCTTCTGGTGCTGTTATAAAACCGAATTTTTCATTAAATGCGAGTGCTTCAAAACCTTTATTTTTAGATGTAAACTTATCTTTATCCAAAAGCTTTTTATTTAGTCTGATTTTTTTTATTTTTTTCCCGTCAAGTGTAAACTCCTCCACTCGATGCTTTCTCTCAAAAGATATATATAATTTTTTATCTTTATATACTAAACCTTCGGAATCTCTTTTTTTCTTTTTTAAAACTTTGTTTTTTTTATTTCTTAGTTTATAGCTCTTAAGATGCTTTATAATTTTAATCTTTTTACTTTCTATTTTTAAGTTTAAATAGTGTAGCTCTCCGTAATCACTTAAAGCATAAAGTATATCTCCATCATATGCTAGTGCTGATAGTTCTCTTATATTTTTACTTTTATATTCGTATATATCAAGCAGAGTAAATTTAGATGCATATATATTTAAAACAACAAAAAGAAAAACTAAAAATATCTTCAATATTTTCCTTTATCCAAATTCTATCGGGTCCATATCTACTTCACATAAATCATTTTTCGTAGCACTTATAGCTTTTATTAAATCTGTACTTTTATCTGAACGTAGAAGTATTTCAAAACGGTATTTATTTGCGATCTTTTCTATTGCACATTTTCCAAAACCAACTACTGCAATATCCGCATAATTTAATAATCTTTGGTGCACCTCTTCCATTGCTTCTCTGGCACGTGCACCGTTTTTATGTGAAAACAACAAACGTGCTAATTTTTTGTACGGAGGATAAAGTCCCTCTCTATATATTTTTTCCTCATCTAAAAAACTATCATATGAGTCTAGGTATGTTTTAAAAAAATCTTCATTAAAACTCTGCACTAAAACTTTTGCAGCTTCTTTTCTTCCACTTCTTCCTGCTATTTGAAGCAGTGATGAAAGAGCTTTCTCACGTGAGCGGTAATCAGGCATATTTAAAAGATTGTCCATCCCCAAAACAACTGCTAAAGTAACCCCATGATAATCATGTCCTTTACTCAGCATCTGAGTACCAACTAAAATATCACTCTCTTTATCGTTAAATCGTTTAAGTGCTTTTTTTAGTTTTGTATTACTTGTTATAACGTCACGGTCAAACTGTTCTATATTAGCATCAGTGAACTCCTCATTTAAACTCTTTACAGCCTCCGCTGTTCCTAAACGAGAACTTACAAGCGTACTACCGCCACACTCTGAACATTTTTGTGGAATAGCCTGCGTGTAGTTACAATAATGACATTTTAATGCATTAGATTTATTATGTACACTAAGTCCAATTGAGCAAAAAGTACACTCATATGAATGTCCGCAATCATTACAAATAAGATATTTGAAGTTAGCCCTAGTTGGTATAAAAACTATAGCTTGTTTATTAAAATCTAAAGTCTGTTTTAACTCACCTAAAATCATAGGACTTAAAGACTCTGCACTTCTTTCATATACAAACTCTCTTTTTGAGCTGAAGTGCCCCCCTTTTAATCTGAAATAAGGAAATTTAGTATATGAAGTTAGACTAGGTGTAGCACTGCCTAAAACGACAGGAATATTATATAGTTGTCCCATGTAAATGCTAATATCTCTTGCATTATAGCGTGGACGGGATGATGACTTGTAACTATCGTCATGCTCTTCATCTACAACTATTAAACCCAAATCATCTACCGGTAAGAATAAAGCAGAGCGTGGTCCGGCTATTATCTTTGCAGCTCCGTTTCTTATTCTGTCTAAGGCAATTTTTTTATTTTTTGGAGTTAGCTTTGAGTGATACATTACTACATCTTCACCAAAGTGCTTTTCAAGACGTATCTGCATCTGAGGTGTTAATGAAATCTCCGGCATTAAAAATATACATCTTTTATTTTGAGATAAAATATCTTCAAAATATTTCATATAAATCTCTGTTTTTCCACTTCCGGTATCACCAAAAAGTAAAGAAACTTTATGCTCTTTTAAAAACTTCAATGCTTTTTCTTGTTTAGATGACAACTCTACTTTTTCATAAAAAATATCTTTTAAAAGGTCATATTTGTCTGTTTCATATTTATTAGAGAGCATTATTCCAAGAGCATCACCCAAAGAACATATATAGTAAGAAGATATAAATTTTGCTAATTCCAACTGTTTGTTTGAGTAGTATTCCTGCAAAACTTCCAGTATTTCAGAAGTATCAAAATCAGGTTTTTCACATTTTTCTAATACAACACCGAAAACTTCTCTGTTTTGAAGTTTTACCGATACCTTATTCCCGATATCTATATTTTCATGGTAGTGATAAGTATAACTCCCAAGCGGAGAATTTAAAAGAGATATTTCAAAAAAGTTCAATATTTTAATCTGTCAATTTATTACAAAAATCTGCATCTGCTGTACAAGTAAATATTCCGTTTGAATCATTATAAGTAAATGTTGTAGTTGTTGTTCCAACGGTATAGGTATAGGTTTTAGCAGCCGTATGTTGCCAATCACCTTTTTTTATCCCATATGTTAAAAGTGTCCTTGTTCCATCACCTTTAAAAAGTACTGAATCTGTTGTGTTTGCAGTTAATTTCGGTATAAAAGTACTTATACCTTTTATTATTTGTGATTGTCTCTCGCTCATAATAGCAGATCTAATCGAAGCGATATCTGCTCTACCTTTTGTTATTTCTGCATCTTCTCTTGTAGCTGTTAATCTTGGAACTGCTATAGCTGCTAATATACCCAAAACAACTATAACAAAAACAAGTTCAACCATTGTAAAAGCTTTTTTAAAATTTTTCAAAATTAACTCCTAAACATATTTAATTATTTAAAGTATATATTAACATTATTTTAGTAATTTTATATTGAATAACTTGAGACTAAGAATAGTATAAAAGTAAGGTATAAGTCCCTATATAAAGATAGGAACTTATAATATTGAAATTAACGAACTACAGAAGATCCCTTCATTTTATATGAGGTATTTTGACTTGTATCTGGTGAACCTGATATAACAATATTATCACCACTTATACTAGCACTCATCGAATACTTAGTATCACCATTAACTTTTACACATGATGGTATAGTTGAAATATTTGCATCTTGGCCTGTAGCTTGATACTCTGCAATTGCGTCATTTACACATGTTTTAACATTTGCAACAGCAGCAGAATATGCAGCATCATCACGAGTTGCAGCAAGTCTTGGAACTGCAACAGCAGCAAGAATACCTAAAATAACGATAACGAAGATTAATTCGATCATTGTAAAACCAGATCTTTTCATAAGAGATCCTTTCTTAAATAAAAAATTTTGATTACACTAGTAATCGTAAGAGGCATTATGCTCCTATAAAAATTAAACTTTGCTTAAAATATGCTTTTTATAAACTTAAATACACTACTTATCACTTTTAGGTGATAAGTAGTGTATTGTAATTAAAATTGGAATTAAAATTGCTTATCAAAGTAAAATAATTTAAGGCATAAAGGAAAAAAGATGGCAATATCAATCTCACGTACGGCAATTCTAGCAAAAGAAGCGTTAAATTATCGCTCAGCACGTGAGAAAATGATATCATCAAACATTGCCAATGCCGACACGCCTTATTATCGTCCGAGAGATATCCGTTTCGGGGAATACCTGGCACAAAAAAAAGCAGAGATAATGCACGATGACAGAGGCAAGCTTCAAATGGCTCAAACATCAGACAAACACTTAGAGCCTGAAAAACCTACAAATTCATCTAAGCCAATCACTTTTTTTCGTGATGGGCATCTAGCTAGAAATGACGGTAATAGTGTGGATTTAGATGTTGAAACTACTGAGATGAGCAAAAACTCTATTATGTTTAATGCTCTAGTAAATGCAATAAAAAAAGATGGTGCTATATTTAAAAGTGTAATAGATGCATCTACAAAATTAAGTTAATAATTATAAAGGATAAACTATGAGTAATTTTTTAAACAGTTTTGATATTAGCGGTTATGGTTTAAGTGCACAAAGAGTTCGTGTAAATACAATTTCAAGCAATATTGCAAACGCACAAACAACACGGACTGATGAGGGTGGTCCATATAGACGCAAAGAGGTAGTTTTTAAAGCTATAAACTTTGATGAGCACTATAATAAAGCCCTCGGTAGTGAAACTAACTCTGCTAAATACCAAGACCCTTTAAATGAAGGTGAATTTGGAAAAAAGGTAAATCCTGCTATAATGAGTGTAGTAGTTGATAAAATTTCACGTGATGACCGTGAACCAAAAATGAAGTTTGAGCCAAACCATCCGGATGCAGATGCGAATGGATATGTAGCATACCCAAATATTAATCCTGTGGTTGAAATGGCCGATTTAGTAGAAGCTACAAGAAGTTATCAAGCAAATGTTTCAGCTTTTCAATCAGCAAAAGATATGGCCAATGCTTCGATATCTCTTTTACAATAAGGAGTAGGTTATGAGCAATATTACAAATGGTGTTGATGGATTATTTAGCTCATCTACTGCCGATTTATTAAAACAGAAACAAAAGCTTGATACAAGTAAAGGTTCTGAAGCATTTGCCGAGCACTTAAAAGGTGCTATCAATGAGATGAATGACCTTCAGGTTAAAAAAGAAGAGGCTGTTGCTGATTTAGCAACCGGAGAAGTAAAAGATTTGCACCAAGCTGCACTTGCAATCGGTAAAGCTGAGACAAATATGAAACTAATGCTAGAGATTAGAAATAAAGCACTAAGTGCATACAAAGAGCTTGGAAGAACACAGTTATAATAAATTGAATTCTCAAAGTAAAAATAAGAGTAAAAAGATTTTTTTACTCTATACCCTTTTGGCTATAGGTTTTTTAATATTTTTAAGTGTAATGCTTTTAAATGTTTTGAAGCCTAGAGACCTGCCCTCTTTATATACAAAAAACACATCTTATGCTATACGAGGAAATATACTCAGTAGCGACGGTTTCACACTTGCATCTACAACCAAATTATATAAAGCAGTTGTAAATACAAGATATATTGATCCTGATAAAAAAGAACTATTTATTGAGCTTTTTAGTATCTATTCCGGTATAAAATCCAGCGAAATTAGAAAAAAACTCTCAAAAAGAAAAGGTGTGGTTGTTCTTAGCTACAACATAGAAGAAAAAAATGCACAATATCTAAAAAAACTTGCCTATGAGCTTAGACGCTATAAAGTTTTTATGAGCAGAATCAACCCAAGTACCGGTATTAAAACCCTTCAGGGTTTAAGCATAATTGAGAGTGGTGAGAGCCGTGAATATCCCTACAATAAATTACTTACGCCAATTATAGGTTATACACATAAAATTGAAAATGACGGATATACAAAAATAAAAGGGATAAAAGGCTTAGAGAAACGTTTTGAAGCAGAGCTTGATGCAAGACAAGATGAACTTAGTCAAGGTAAGCGAGATGTAAACGGCTACATAATATTAAATAAAAATAGTTTTACAAAACAACAAGTCAACGGTCTTGACATACAACTAAATATTCCGGCTTCACTTCAAATTCGAATAGAGAAGATGATAGACAATATGAAGGTTGAGCTAGAAGCTAAAGAAGTTATGATAGCTATTATGGACACCAAAACAGCCAAAATTATTTCTCTAGCTTCATCAAACAGATATTTACCCAAAGATATTAAAAAAGACGATTATCCATCTCTAAACTCTGGAATGGTTGAGTATAGTTTTGAACCTGGAAGTGTTATAAAAACAATTACGTTTGCACTACTTTTAGATAAACAACTTATAAACCCTTATGACTTAGTGAATGGACATAACGGACATTTTAAAATAGGACGTAAAGTTATTACGGATGAGCATAAATTTGATTGGCTAAGTGCAGAAAATGTAATTGTTCACTCATCAAATATAGGTATTGCACAACTTGCTCAAAAAATAAGTGGCATGGAGTTTTATGAAGGTCTAAAAAACTTTGGATTTTCTAAACTTTCTACACCAGATATTATTTATGAAAAAAAAGGCTCAATACCAAGTGCGACAAGATTAAATAACGAAATATATAAAGCTACATGTTCTTACGGTTATGGGATGAAGTCAAATCTTATGCAACTTATTCATGCATACAGTGTATTCAATAATAACGGTAAAAGTGTTACTCCACAAATAGTAGATAGTTTTATAAATGAATTAGGACAAAAGATTAAAATTCCAAAACATGAACAAGTTCAAGTTATAAAACCTCAAACTGCACATCGTGTTAAAAGAATACTAATAAAAACAGTCAATAAAGGTACAGGCAGCAAGGCTATTACAGAAGGTATTGAAGTCGGAGGAAAGACAGGAACCGCGCATAAAGTTGAAAAAGGAAAATATATAAATAAATACAATACTGCCTTTGTAGGTTTTGCAAACGACAATAAAAATAAATACACCATGGGTGTCGTTGTAGTTGAACCTGAAAAAAGTCAGTTTGCCGCGCAAACAGCAACTGTAGTATTTAAAAAAGCTATCGACATTATGATAGAAAACGGCTATTTAAAGCCAAATATTATCAAGTAATCTCGTAGAACCTACCCTAGCTTCAACTAAAATAATACACCCTCCAAGCTCAACTTTTTTAATCTGATTAAACTCTCTGTCTAAAATTTCTACATAAAAAACCTCTAAAGGTTTTAAATGTTCTAACATTTTTTCTCTAATCTCTTTAACATCCAATATGCCTTTACTTATCATACTCGATGCCAAATTCAAAGATGTTGGAATTTTCAAAGCTTCTTTTCGCTCATCTTTAGACAGATATATATTCCTGCTACTTAGTGCTAGCCCATCTGCATCTCTTTTTGTATCTACAGCTATTATCTCAACATTCATAAACAGCTGTTTAACCATTAAACTTATAAGGTTTAGTTGCTGTGCATCTTTTTTACCAAAATAAGCTCGTGTAGGACTGACTATATTTAATAGCTTATTAACAACTGTTAATACACCGTTAAAATGAGTCGGTCTTGTATAACCTTCAAGTACATATCCCCTTACATTTGGAGCCTGAAGTGAAACCTCGTCTTTTGTATATATATTATCCGCATGAGGAAAAAATAAAATATCTACACCTGAGAGTTCACATATTTTTTTATCTGCTTCATCTTTACGAGGATATTTATCTAAATCTTCATCTTTTGAAAACTGAGTTGGATTAACAAAAATAGATACAACTACAATATCATTATTTTTTCTCGCTTCTTTAATAAGCGAAATATGCCCCTCGTGAAGTGCACCCATGGTTGGAATAAAACCAATAGTCTTATTTATGTTTTTTACATAATCATTTAGTTCATGTGGGTTTGAAATAATCTTCATTTTCTTACCTAATGTGTTATAATTTCGAAATTATACTATTTTTTCAACTTAAAAAAACGGACTTTTAATGGACAATTACGAATATACGGAACTTTTAAAAACTTTATCTATTAAGATGGACAATATTACTGGTGTAGTTGAACCTGATAAGTTAAAAGAGAGACTTCAAGAGATTGAAGAATTAGAAAATAATCCTGAGTTTTGGAATGACGCAAAAAATGCGGCAAAGATTCAGAAAGAAAAAACTCAATGTGAACGTAAATTAGATAAATATGAAATAGCTAATGATGCAATTGAAGATGCAAAAGAGCTGTACGAGATGGCTAAAGAAGAAGGAGATGAAGAATCTATAGAATCTCTTTTTGAAGATGCACCTACCCTAGAAGAACAAATCAAAAAAATGGAACTCGAAGTTTTACTTAGTGGTGAAAGTGATTCAAACAATGCTATATTATCTATCCATCCAGGAGCCGGTGGAACTGAGAGTCAAGACTGGGCTTCGATGTTGCTTCGTATGTATAAACGCTGGGCTGAGAGACGCGGTTTTAAAGTTGAAATGCTAGATTATCAAGTTGGTGATGAAGCTGGTATAAAAGATGTCTCCATAATCATAAAAGGTGAAAATGCGTATGGATACCTAAAAGTTGAAAATGGCATCCATCGTTTAGTGCGAATTTCACCTTTTGATTCAAATGCAAAAAGACATACATCATTTTCATCTGTAATGGTCTCACCTGAAATAGATGATAACATTGAGATAGAGATTGAAGATAAAGATATCCGCATCGATACTTATCGTGCTTCAGGAGCTGGTGGACAACACGTAAATAAAACGGAATCAGCTATACGTATAACTCACATTGAAAGTGGTGTTGTAGTTCAGTGTCAAAATGATAGAAGTCAACACAAAAACAAAGCTACTGCTATGAAAATGTTAAAGTCACGTCTTTATGAACTTGAGCTAGAAGCTCAAAAAGCTGAACAAGACGGAGTTGCAAAAAGTGAAATCGGCTGGGGACACCAGATTCGATCATATGTTATGCAACCTTATCAACAAGTAAAAGACACTAGAAGCAATGAAGCTTACTCAAATGTAAGCGGAATATTAGACGGTGATATAGATGCGATTATCGAAGGGGTGCTTATAGCAAGCAACAAAGGCTAAAAGAAAAATATTCCATACACTCAAGCCTTATGCATCTTTCTTATCGCTGATAAAACTATACCCTAAAAACCCAATTCCAAAAATCATCATAATTATAAGTGCATAACGCAATTGTTTCGCTTGCGTATCTTTATAGGTTTTTAAAAAAGGGCTATGCTTTGGTTTTTCTTTTTGAGCAACAACAGAACTTTGTCCTGACATCCTTGCTTCCATTCTGGCAACATTAGCAGCTGCTATCTCATTTTCAGTAAACCCTTTTTTCGGTGCTGTCCAGAAAAAAGCAGCAATTGAAACAATTAAAAAAATAGCCCCAAGACTTCTAAATATAACTCTTTGATGCTTTGTAAAAAACTCCATTAAATACCTACCTAAACATCAAAATCATTTTATTTAATAGCTTAACATCAATATGCTTATTCATCTCAACCTTCATTAATTTTAAAGCTTCAAATGAAGTCATAGCTTTTTTATAACTTCTATGACTTGTTAGAGCATCAAAGATATCACATAAACATATAATTTGAGCATACATAGGTATATCATTTTTATATAATCCATCAGGATAACCTGAACCATCTATTTTTTCGTGATGGTATTTAATACCGTCTAAGATTTTTTTATTTTTAATCCCAAGTTGTAAACCTATACTCACACCAGATACTGGATGTCTTTGCATTATTTCAAATTCATCTTTTGTCAATGGTCCATCTTTATTAATAATAGCACTGCTGATTTTACTTTTCCCCAAATCGTGAAGTAAAGCTGCTTCTCCTAATTCTCTAAGTTCTTCTTCACTATAACCTAAAAAAGTTCCTAAGCTAAGAGCATATATAGCAACATTAATAGAGTGTGTATGTGTGTAATAGTCATGTGTAGCTATACACATAAGAGATTCAATCGCGAAGTCACTATCTAGTACACTATCTACTAATTCATTAACTATACTTTTTGATTCATTATAATTATTCAGTGTTTCAGGATTATTAAATAATTCATTTAAAGCTTTTGAAGCATTTTGATACATAACTTCAACTTTTTGAGTAAAAGTAAGAGGAGTATTATCACGCTCAACTGAATGATTTTTTCTTTTATTTAATTCACGAACATTTTTGTACAAATGAGATTTATAAAAATTTTTATAAGCAAAATGCTCTGATTTACTAACGTAAAGATCATTACGTTTATCAAAAACAATTATATCGTCGCTTTGGACTATCAGTCCTTTCCTTTTTATACATTCAACTTTAGACTTAGATTTGTTGGCACAAAATATTGAAAAGTCATATGCGCATCCTTCAGCAATTACACTTTTATCAATTAAAATATATTCTTGTCCTACCATCTAAATCCTCTATAATATTTCATTATATGAAATTTTACATATTTTATTTTAAAATAATGTTAAGTTATATTATTAAATAACTTCTAAAAACATAATTAACTTAATAAAAATAATAAGTCTACATTAATAGATGCTATGTCAAAATCACATTATGAATATATTAAAAGAATTCTCTATAAATGACAAATGTTCATATCTAGATAATCTTGAACAAATTATGCATTATAAGATTATTGAAAACTGTTCCGAAGAAAAATGCCAAGACTTTATTGAACGTGGATTTAGACGTTTTGGTAAAATGTATTTTCGCCCTATTTGTAATGGATGTGACGAGTGTAAAAGTATTAAAATAGATGTTAAAAATTTCACTTTTTCAAAATCACAAAGAAGAGTTATACGCAAAGCAGAGCATATTAAGTCTTTTATTCAAAAACCTACTCTAACGCAGGAACATATTGAATTATTTGAGAAATATCATCTTGATATGAGGGATAAAAAAGGATGGGAATACAGCCCAACTACTGCACAGGGCTACTATAATTCATTTGTCAGCGGTGCAAATGAATTTGGTTATGAAGTTTTATACTTTGATGACAATAAACTAATAGCTGTAGATTTGATAGATATCCTTCCTAACGGAATTTCATCAATATATTTTTTTTATGATCCTGAATATAAAAATCTGGCACTTGGAAAATTATCTATGTATATGCAAATCAAATTTGCACAAGAGTCTAATAGAGATTGGATATATATGGGATACTATGTTAAGGATTGCCCTTCTCTGGCTTATAAGTCGCACTATAAACCATATTTGACTCTAGATGGAAGACCTAGTGAGGAAGATGAACTTATTTGGTTTTAAGCTCTTTTTTTTGCTCTTCTCTAATCTTTTGCTTTTTCTTTAAAAGTTCTTCTTCTATAGATTTTGCGATCTCTTCTTGTCTAGCTTTATCTTTAGCCCTAATTCTTTGTATTTTTGCTTTTTGAAGTTGCTCCTTTGTAGGACCAGTATATACTCTTTTTTTATTTTTAAGATCTTCATTTACAAATTTTTCAATTATAGAACCTTCAATATTCAACTCTTTTTTATGTTCATAATAGTATTTTTTAATTTCATGCTTATACTTATTTGTATCTATTAATCCTGATTTGACCATATCTAAGAATAAAATACTATCATTTTGTTTCAATGATTTTTGAAAAGCTGACTGAACCGACTGAACAAAAAAATCATTTGTTTTAGAAAGTTTTCTAAGTTTTTTTAAATAATCTCTTTTTGAAACAGTTAAATCTCCCTTATCTATCATAAATCCGATTTTTCTAATAGATTTAACATTGTAATAATATTCCTGTATCTTTTTACGATACATTTTAAATTCATTAATATCCTGTAGTTGTCCTATATGGTCTAAATTATCATAAAGTTGATCACCTAAGGCTGAATATACTTTTGGGTTAATCGCGAAAAGATGTAGCGTGAAAAAAGTTATTAGTAAAATTGTTCTCATAATTGTCTCATATTTTTTATAAATTATAGCAAATTTAGTACCAACTAAGAAGTTATTGAATAAAATATTTCTATGTTAAATATACTAAAAAAAGAACTTGTAATATACACCGCCTTACTAACTGTACTAATTGTACTTATGCATCCAGACCTACTTAGCCATCCAACTGCAAGACTTGCTCTTATGCAAGAAAAAGGAAACTATGTACATCCTCTTTTATATACATTTTTTGTATATTTAATATTGTACTTTCTGAGATTTGTTGTTGGATATATTATAAAACTTATAAAGAAAAAATAGAAATTTAATAGGAGTGAATAAAAGCGCAGTTTCTTGCGCATGGGCTTGACGCCGAGTTGTCATACCCTTGTGGTACAAACTCAGCGTTAGCGTAGGAGAAGGAACTTACTTCCTTATCCGTTTCTTTTCTTGATAATCTCTTCAGATACATTTTTAGGAACTTCTTCATAGTGATGGAATTCCATTGAATATGTAGCACGACCCTGAGTAGATGAACGAAGATCAGTTGAATAACCAAACATCTCTGCTAATGGTACATAAGCATCAACAATTTTATTTCCGCTTCTGTCACCCATAGAGTTTACTTGACCACGACGACGGTTAAGGTCACCGATTACATCACCCATATACTCTTCAGGAACTTCAACTTCAACTTTCATCATTGGTTCTAAGATTGATGGGTTTGCTTTACGACAACCCTCTTTAAATGCCATAGATGCAGCAAGTTTAAATGCCATCTCATTTGAATCAACATCGTGGTATGAACCATCATATAATGTAACTTCAACATCTTCCATTGGGTAACCAGCAAGAACACCAGTTTGCATAGTTTCTTCACAACCTTTTTCAACTGCAGGAATGTACTCTTTTGGAATAACACCACCTTTAATCTCATTATGGAAAATGAAACCACTATCTGCTTCACCCGGCTTGATTTTGATATATACATGACCAAATTGTCCACGTCCACCAGATTGTTTAGCGTATTTATATTCTTGTTCAACTTCATTTTTGATAGACTCACGGTAAGATACCTGTGGAGCACCTACTTCAGCTTCAACTTTGAACTCACGCATCATACGGTCAACAAGAATCTCAAGGTGTAATTCACCCATACCAGAAATAATTGTTTGACCTGTTTCTTCATCAGTATGTACACGGAATGAAGGATCTTCAGCAGCAAGCTTACCTAATGCTAGACCCATTTTTTCTTGGTCAGCTTTAGTTTTTGGCTCAACAGCAACAGAGATTACCGGTTCAGGGAAATCCATTCTTTCAAGAACGATTTTTGTATCACCTGTACATAATGTATCACCAGTAGTAGTTGATTTTAAACCAACAACTGCACCGATTTCACCTGCATAGATCTCTTTAACTTCTTCACGTTTGATAGCGTGCATCTTAACGATACGACCAATACGCTCTTTTTTGTCTTTAGTAGAGTTATGAACGAATGAACCAGCTTCTAATGAACCACGATAAACACGTACGAAAGTTAATACACCAACAAATGGGTCAGTCATGATTTTAAATGCTAATGCAGCGAAATCACCATCATCAGTTGAAGGAACTTCAACTTCAACTTCTTCATCATCCATTAAAGTACCCTGAATAGCAGGAGCCTCAACTGGTGAAGGAAGGTAAGCAACAACAGCGTCAAGTAAAGTTTGAACACCTTTGTTTTTAAATGCAGTACCAGGAAGCATTGGAACTATTTGCATACCGATAGTTGCTGCTTTTATACCAGAAACAATCTCTTCATTAGTTAATTCTTCACCCTCAAGGTATTTCTCAGCTAATTCTTCATTGCCATCAGCTTCAGAAATAGATTCAATCATTTTTTCTCTATATTCTTCAGCTTTGTCTGCTAAATTAGCAGGGATTTCTTCTTCATGGTAGTTTGAACCCATTGCAGCATCTTTATCCCAAACAATTGCTTTCATTTTTACTAAATCGATAACACCTTCGAACTGATCTTCAGCACCGATCGGTAATTGAATTGGAACAGGATTACCTTTTAGACGTTCACGAATTTGATTTTCAACTTCATAAAAATCTGCACCAGTTCTATCCATTTTGTTAACAAAAACAATTGAAGGAACTTTATAACGGTTACGTTGTCTCCATACTGTCTCTGATTGAGGCTGAACACCACCAACAGCACAGAAAACAGAAACAGCACCATCAAGTACACGCATAGAACGTTCAACTTCAATAGTGAAGTCAACGTGACCCGGAGTATCAATAATGTTGATTTGTTTACCTAACCATTCACAAGTTGTAGCAGCAGAAGTAATTGTAATACCACGTTCTTGCTCTTGCTCCATCCAGTCCATAGTAGCAGCACCATCATGAACCTCACCGATTTTATGCTCAACACCAGTATAGAAAAGAATTCTTTCTGTTGTTGTTGTTTTACCTGCATCAATGTGAGCAGCAATACCGATGTTTCTTACGTCTTCTAATTTGTGACTTCTTGCCATTTTAGTTTCCTATTACCATCTATAGTGAGCAAATGCTTTATTAGCTTCTGCCATTTTATAAGTATCTTCTTTCTTCTTGAATGCACTACCTTTATCAGTTGCTGCATCCATAAACTCGTTAGCTAATCTCTCAGCCATTGTTCTTTCATTTCTTTTACGAGCAGCATCAACTAACCAACGGATAGCTAAAGACTGCTGACGTACTGGGCGTACTTCTACTGGAACTTGATAAGTAGCACCACCAACACGGCGACTTTTTACCTCTATTATAGGTTTAATGTTCTCAATAGCATCATTGAATGTATCAATTCCACTTTTCTCTCCGCGAGAACCGATGATATCTAATGCTGAATAAATGATTTTTTCAGCAGTTGATTTTTTACCATCTAACATAATTTTATTAATAAATTTCGTTAAAATTTTGCTTCCATAAACTGGATCAGGCATAATTTCACGAACGGGAGCTTTTCTTCTTCTCATTTTTTAATTTTCCTTATCTTCAATTTTTTCAAATTTACTCAAGATATTTTCATACCCTGTAGTTAGCTTGAACTAATTTAGTTAAACCTAAGCTTTAGGTTTTTTAGCACCGTATTTAGAACGAGCAACTCTTCTATCGTTAACACCAGCAGTATCTAGTGCACCACGAACGATGTGATACTTAACACCAGGTAAATCTTTAA
>JAPHSI010000007.1 GCA_026193155.1 Sulfurimonadaceae bacterium
ACTTATTCCGGTTGTTGTTCCAAACCTTTCTCCTGAGACTTGGGCATTTTATACACCGGCATACGATTTAAACCAAACAGTACTTATAAAAGCTGCCGCTATTCGTCAAAAATGGATAGACCAAGGTCAAAGCTTGAATATCTTTATAACGCTTGATAAAGCAAGCGGTAGATACCTAAATGAGATATATATGCTAGCATGGAAGTTAGGACTTAAATCAACTTACTATTTAAGAAGCCAATCTCCTGAAATTGCTAACGATGTTGAAGACAGAAGTATGGAATGTGTAGGTTGTCAATAGGATGAAACCTCTAAACAAAAGCATCTTAGAAAATTTTTTAGAGCGCTTTGAGCATTTTAGAGATGGAGAGTTTAGAAATATAGAGATAAATTCTCCAACAAATATAACATTAACATTTGCGACACAAGATGCATCTCGCGGATATGACTGGATAAGTGTTAAACTTGAATTTGACGGTATTAGCGATGCATCTCTTCTTGATAATTCTAACTTAACCCATGTTGATATGAGTGATGGAATTGATATTAGTAATAATGGTACCCAATTTGCTTTTAAGCTAAACAATTCAACGTGCCAGATAAAATCTTCATCATTAAAATATGAAGAAGGGCTGTTTTAAATATATACTAAAGGTTGTTAAATGAGTTATGAAGTTAAAGGTCAAATATTAGGTTTTGAAAACACTGTAAATGTAGATATACATGAAGTTGATGAGTTGTTTTCAACAATGATTGATGCTGATAATGAAAATATATCTTTTACAATGGTAAACCCATATATTCTTAGAGAGTATTCTTTTGACTTGCCTACAAGCTTAAAAATTCTGTTAAATATTAAAGAGAACTCAAAAGTAAATGTATATAACATAGTAGTTATACAAGAACCACTTGAAAAATCAGCTATTAACTTCCTAGCCCCTATTGTAGTAAATGAAGATAATAAAACAGTTGGTCAAGCTGTTTTGGATTCAAATACTCATCCAAACTTTGGTATGGCAGAAAGTATAGAATCATTTAAATAATAACACTGTTTACCATTTATTAGGTAACTATTAGTTTTTCGTATACCTTATAGTAATAAACTTTGCAAAGACAATTGTTATTTAAGCTTATCTTTTATATACAAAAGTTAGCCTATGTAACAAATAAGTTATATCTTTGTAATTATCATAAGGAGAAAATATGAAAAGCATAATTTTAGTACTTTTAGCAACTGTTTCATTGTTGCAGGCTAAGGGTAATATAGACTTTAAATACTCAGACGTTGAAACAAGAAAATTTCCCACAAACCAAGATTACATTCTCTCATATAATAACGTTTTAAAAGATGTTAGAAAAAGTGTTGTAAATATTTCAACACAAAAAAGTGTAACACAATCTGTAAATCCACTTATGAATGATCCGTTTTTTCGTGATTTTTTTAGAGGACAAGGAAACATACCACAAGAGAGAATTCAAAGAGCACTTGGAAGCGGTGTCATAATAAGCGAGGATGGTTATATAGTAACAAATAATCATGTTGTTGACGGTGCTGATAAAATTGTAGTAAATTTAGTTGATGATAAAAAAGAATATGAAGCAAAACTAATTGGTAAAGATGCAAAAAGTGATTTAGCGGTTATAAAAATAGAAAAAGATGACCTAAATGCTGTTAGTTTTTTTAATTCTGACAATGTAAGAGTCGGTGATGTTGTTTTTGCCTTAGGAAACCCTTTTGGTTTGCATGAAACAATAACACAAGGTATAGTTTCTGCTACAGGAAGAAGTGGAGTAGGTATAGTAGAATATGAAAACTTTATACAAACCGATGCATCTATAAACCCTGGTAATTCGGGAGGAGCTCTTATAAACTCCAGAGGTGATTTAATAGGTATAAATTCTGCAATACTCTCAAAAAGTGGTGGTAATGTAGGTATAGGTTTTGCAATACCTTCAAATATGGTTACATCCATTGCTAAACAACTTATAGAAAGTGGAAAGTTCTCACGTGCATACCTAGGGGTAAGTATCTCAGATATTAGTGAAGACATGAGCAAGTTCTACAACAATAATTTTGGTGCGCTTGTTACCGGCGTAGAAGATGGAACACCTGCAAAAGAAGCAGGAATTATTAGAGGTGATTTGATAGTAGCAGTTAACTCAAAAGAGATTAAAAGTGCAAGTGAATTAAAAAATACAATTGGTACGTTTGCTCCAAATACTGACGTAACAATAAAATTTTTAAGAAACAAAGAGTTAGAAACTGTAGATGTTAAACTTGGTTCATTAGAGAATGTATCGCCAGGTGGAACAATTAGTTATAACGGTATAGAATTAAAAGATATAGATGCTCCAACAAGAACTAAACTAATGCTACCACAAGATGTACAGGGAGTTATAGTAACAAAAATCGATCCAAAATCTAATGCTGCTAGAATAGGTGTCAAAGTTGGTGATGTAATTGTTCAGGTTGAAAATAAAGAGATAACAAACACAAAAGAATTTTTACATGCTACAAAATCAAAAACTAAAAAACGTCTTTTCATTTACCGTCGCGGTGGCGTATTTGCAGTAGTGCTATAAAGGAGTTTGAAATGCGTGTTATATGTCCACACTGTTTAAGTGTAAACAATATTCCAAAAAAAGATGAATATAAAAAAGCTAACTGTGGAAAATGTAAAAAATCCCTTTTGGACACTAAACCTGTAGAACTTACAGATGCAAACTTTGATGAAGTAGTTGTAAATAGTGATTTACCTGTTATAGTAGATTTTTGGGCTCCTTGGTGTGGCCCATGTAAGATGTTTGGACCTGTATTTGAGAAAAGTTCTACTAACTATCCTCTTAAAGCTTTATACGTAAAAGTAAATACCGAAAATGAACAAAACTTAGGTGCAAGATTTGGAATTAGAAGTATTCCAACACTGATGATATTTAAAGACTCTAAAGAGGTTCACAGGGTTAGTGGCGCACTTGATGAAAATAGCCTAAATAGTCTAGTTTCACAATTTATATAGGATTGATGTTTTTAAAAGTATAATTGGTTGGTAATTATTTTTTTTAATAATTACCGGCTTTAAACTTTATATATAAGATTAATTTTATTGGTGGAGCATAAAATGAGCATTAAAACAAAACTAACATTATATATTTCATCTCTTTTTATAGCTGCTATCGGAAACTCTCTATTAACCTTTC
>JAPHSI010000156.1 GCA_026193155.1 Sulfurimonadaceae bacterium
ACTAACGCTATACGAACATAACCTATACCTGGATTTTCACCATTTAGGTCTTCACGAGCAAGGTATTCACCGGGCAGTACTTTAACATTATAATCTTTATAGAGTTTTTTTGTAAACTCTATAGCATTATCAACTTTTAACCAAATATAGAATGTAGCTTTAGGGATTTCAATACCCAATATCTCATGTGCTAATTTGAAGTTGTTTTTATAAACTTCTCTTGAAACAGCTACATGTTCTTCATCCATCCATGCATCTGCAGCTGCACTTTGCAGAGGAAGAGGGGAAGCACAACCAACATATGTACGGTACTTCATATACTCTGCCAAAATTTTTGCATCTCCGGCTATAAAACCGTTTCTAAGTCCTGGTGCAGATGATCGTTTTGAGATAGAGTTTATTACTAAAGTATTTTTAAATGTTTTATTCCCTGCATGTATAGAAGCTTCAAGTAAAGAGGGTATTTTTTTATCTGTATAAATCTCACTATAGCACTCATCATTTAAGAGTACAAAATTATGCTTTAGTGCCATTTTTACCCACTGTGCAAGTTCATCTAACGATAAAACTGAGCTTGTAGGGTTGTTTGGATAATTAAGAATTACCAAGTCGCATTTTGCAAGTACTTCTTCATCTATTGGTGCTTTAAAATTATTGGCTTCATTTAGATTAATATGTATTATATTTGCACGTGATGCGATAGCCGCACCCTCATAAATCTGATAAAATGGATTTGTAAAAGCCATGGTAGGCTCTTTTATATCAAAAAGTAAAAATTGTGGAAAGTTAAATAATACTTCACGTGTTCCAAAAGTAGGAATAATCTCAGAGTCGTCTAACTCCACGCCAAAACGAGTTTGTACAAAACTTATTTGAGCGTCTCTTAAAGAAGTTTCACCGCTTGTTTTTGGATATTTTTTTAACAATACAGAATTATTTGATAGTGAGTCTTGTATGAACTGCGGTGTTTCAAACTGTGGTTCGCCTATAGTTAAAGCGCTAGGCTCATAATTTTTATTTGGTATAATGTTTTGCAGTAAGTTATTTAGTTTTTCGAATGGGTATGGTTCAAAGTTCATATTTTTTGCTTATATTAAATTAATGCAATTATATCCAAAATTACTAAGGATGAGTTTAATGAAAATTTTCTTAACAATAGTTCTGGTTGCAGTTTCATTATTGTCTTTAATGTTTGACATAGATGCTAGTGCAATGGAATTGTACTACCAAAGTTTCGATCGTGCAGTTTATTCTTTTGCATTAGCTAAAGGGTTAAATGCCGTAATATCTGTAATTCAAAGCTCTGAAATAAATGTAAGTTTTTTTATTGGTGCTACCGTAGGTCTTGGTGAGATTCTTGATCCTTTAAATGATATGGTAGAGAGATTTTCATGGATTATGTTGGCGTCTTCTATATCTATAGGTATACAACATCTTTTACTTATTTTGGGAAAGACACTCTTTATAAAAGCTTCTCTTTTAGTAGCTGTATTAATTACGGTAATAGTTATGTGGAGTAAGAAACTTCATAATTCAAACGCTTTTTTGCTGCTTTTAAAAATAGTCGTTTTACTTTTGGTATTGCGTTTTGGTGCGGTTGTTTTTGTATATACAAATGAGGCTTTTTACAATAATATTTATTCTAAAAGTTATAAAAGTTCAACAACGTTTATAAGTGAGTATAAAAGTGATTTAGAAGTGATACAAAAAGAAAAAAAAGAACTAGACTCTTATTGGGATGAATTTGAGCAAAAGATGGAAGTGTTTTCCAAAAAAGTTATAAAACTTATTACCATATTTATCGTTACTACGGTTATGTTTCCACTTATATTTTTATGGTTTGCTATAGTTTTTTTGAAATGGATATTTAATTTAAAGTTTGATAAAAATAAAATAATGTTAATGTTGAATAAAAAGGAAATTGAATGAAAAGTACTTTAGCAATATTATTAATTATGTTATTTGTTAGTTGCAGCAGTTCTTCAACGGACGTAAAAAATTTAAAAGAACAAAAACCTACGGGAATTAAGAGTACAATCGCACCGTCTCGTACTAATCTCAAGTAAAGTTTTACCCCTTTACTATTTAGGTAATCCGAATTTTTGTGTTATCAACTCACCTTCATCATTAAAAAATAGATAATAAAGCATATCTTTTTTTACACTGAGCCCTGCTAAATATCTAAGTGCCAAATTTGCTTGAAGAGACGCTATGTGCATCACGATAGGAGCAGCAATCCCCGCAGGCGTTTTATTGACTATTTTAAAAGCATCTGAAAATGATGATTCATCTATAAAACAAACTTGACCGTGAAAAGCTTCAACACTTCCGTATACCCATGGAAGATTTTTCTCTTTTGCATATTTGTTGATATCTCCACGTGTAGGAAGATTGTCCGTTGCATCTATAATAAGGTCGACTTCAACATTTTTAGAAGCCCATGTATTAAAATCACATTCATGAGCATAAGCTTTTACATATGGGCATCTTTCTTCTATTTTTTTTGCATTAATCTCAGCTTTATTTTTTCCTTCATCTTCAACTTTAAAAGCTATTTGACGATGAACATTGTGTAGGCTTACTTCATCAAAATCTATCATATGAATCTCTCCGATTCCACTCGCACCCAAAGCATAAGCAAGAGAGCTTCCTAATCCTCCAGAACCAATTACGGCAATCTTCTTATTTTGAAGTTTTAGTTGTGTTTCTTCTCCCCAAAGTTGAACTTGGCGGTGAAAATATTGCATCATATTAAACCCTCGTAGTAGCTGATTTTGTGATAAAAAAGTGATTATATCATAATTTTTTTTAATATTACAAAAGTTGTCAGAATTTTGAAATATTTTCTCTGAAAGCCCACATTCTTCTAGCTTTCACAACTTCAGAATGACTCATGTCGACTATCATCAATTCCTCTTTATTGCCTAGATGCTCTAGTAAATCTCCGTTTGGAGATGCCAGTAGTGAGTCACCGTAAAAATGCCATGAGAAATTTTTATCATCATACTCACCGATTCTGTTTGCTCTTAGTATATATATATTATGTGTAAAAGCACGAGATAGGATAAGAGCTTTCCATCTCTCATATGAATCAAATGTTGATACTCCTGGAAGTAAAAGACAGTCAATATTTTTATCTTTTAATTTTTCAAACATCTCATCAAAATGGATCTCGTAACCGTTTATAATCGCAAATTTAAAACCGTCTATTTTAAACACTAATGGAGCTGTTAATTCATCTTGTTCATTTGAGAAATACTTTTTTTCATTCCAGTGAGAATAATTTATTAGAAGTTGTTGTTGATAGTATGATGTTGAGCTCGGTGCAAATTTTACGACACATTTGAATATTTGATTTTTTTTTACAATCACCATTGGAGCTACTATGGTTATAAAATAAGTATGTGATAATTCTTTAAGCATTTTTATTTGAAAGTCTGCTTGTTCTTTTATCATACTCAAGCTCATAGATTCAAGTTCTTTAAAAAAAGGATTTAGAATATACTCACCCAAAAGAAGGAGTTTTATACCTTTTTTATTTGCGATTCGTATGTAATTGTAAAGTTTCGTACTACTCATCCCTTGAGAGCTTAGTTGCAGTACGGCGGCTCTCATTAGGAGTTCTTAATTTGAGTTATTTTTATTTGTGCATCTTCAAGTATTTTTTGAGCTTCTTGAAGTTCTTTAATACCTTTTTCATATGCTTTTACACTATCTTGCAAAGTAATTTCCGGATTCATAAGAGTCTCTAGTGTTTTTTTTGCATTTTCAAGTTTTGTTTCAAAGTTAATATTTTTTTCATTCATCTAATGCATCCTTTATATAAAAATCAAATTTTTCTAACTCAACTAAAAATGCGTCATGACCATAGTCACTTTTAATATCAATATATTTATGGTTTGATTGACCATTTTCATTTAAAACATCATCTATATGCTTCATCTCATCGCTTTTAAATAACATGTCGTTACTAAAACTTATTAGATGCAGTTTAGCCGTTATTTTTTGCAGGGCTTCTGCTAAAGAATCAAACCCACGTGAGAGATCATAAATATTTATAGCTTTTGTTATATAAAGATATGCTAATGGATCAAACCACTTGGTAAAATTATAACCGTTGTATTCTAAGTATGATTCAATTTGAAATTTACCAAAAAGCTCGTATAAACCGTCAGTTCTTTTATACTCACGACCAAATTTTTCATCCATTGATTCATGTGATAAAAAGCTTATATGTCCAGCCATACGACCAACCGCCATACCATTTAGACCATTTTCTTTAATAAGTTCAGGATCATAATAACCCTGTTTAAAATCAGGGTCTTTAAGTATTGATTCTGAAGCTACTTTATTAAAAGCTATAGCCCAAGGTTGGGTAGCATGAGTTGTTGCTAAAGCTATTATTTTATTTGAAAAATTTGGATAATGGATTCCAAACTGAAGAGCTTGCATCCCACCCATACTGCCACCTACAATAGCTTCGACTCTGTGAATATCCAAACGGTCAAAAAGAATACGTTGAGCTTTAACCATATCTTTAATAGTTACAACAGGAAATTTGTAGCGATAAGGTTCGTGATGTGGATGTTTTGGACTCATAGGTCCGGTTGAGCCAAAACATGAGCCGATTACATTTGTACAAATTACAAAGTATTTATCTGTATCAATCGCTTTTCCACTTCCGATTAGACCATCCCACCAGCCGGGTTTGCGTTCATCTTCGTAAATTCCAGCTGCATGGTGACTTCCGGTGAGTGCATGACAAACTACAACAACATTATTTTTCTCTTCATTTAACTCACCGTAAGTCTCATATGTAATATCATATGGCTCTAGTATACGTCCACTCTCTAAGTAGAGTGGATTTGTAAAATGTTCAGTATGTGTTTGTAGATTTAAACTCAAGTTATATGCTTCTTAAAATATTTTTTGTTATTTTAGCGAAAATCTCTTAATATTTATTGTCTTAAGCTTCTAAAGCTTGTTTCATGTCAGCAATAAGGTCTTTTGAACTCTCTAAACCACAAGAGATACGAATAAGTCCTGCAGGCACTCCACAAGCATCTAATTCCTCAGTGGAGAGTTGTTGATGAGTTGTAGATGCTGGGTGAGTTATAATTGATTTTGAATCACCTATATTTACAACAAGGGAGTATAGCTCTGTTGCATTTACTATTTTCTCAGCCGTTGCCATATCTTCTACCTCAAAACTAAGCAGACCTGAGCATAAGCCGTCTTCAAAATACTTTTGAGCCATTTCATAGTTAGAATTACTTTTTAGCCCTGGATAGTTTACTTTTTTGACTTTAGGGTGTGATTCTAAAAACTTTGCTAATTCAAGAGCATTTTTAGAATGTTCACGCATACGGAGGGAAAGATGTTCCATACCTTGAATAAATAACCATGAGTTAAACGGCGAACTTACAGCTCCTAAGTCACGAAGCAGGCTTAAACGTGCACGAAGTGAATAAGGTGGAAGAGGAACATCTGTATAAACCAAACCATGATAAGATGCATCAGGTTCATTAAAATGACTGTATCTATCATTTCCTTTTAGTTTATCCACAAGACCTTTTCTCTCAACCATGATTCCACCAATAGCAAGACCTTGACCTGTTGTATATTTAGAAGCACTGTGAACTGTTATATCGGCACCACGCTCTAAAGGGCGACAAAGTACTGGTGTAGCTACGGTATTGTCAACTACAGTTAAAATATTGTACTTATTTGCAATAGCTACTATAGCATCTATATCTGCTACATCAATACTCGGATTTGTTAAAGATTCAAAAAAGATAACTTTTGTTTTGTCATCTACAAGTTCTTCGATTTGTTCAGGTTTGTGCACATCAAAAAATCTAGCTTCAATTCCAAAACGCTTTAGTGTATGAGCTGTTTGAGTTAGACTTCCACCGTAAAGTTGTTTTGCACATACAATATTATCACCAGCTTCAGCTGCATTTGCTATAGCAAAAAAGATAGCACTCATACCGCTTGATGTTGCAATTGCAGCCGCGCCGCCTTCAAGTTCTGCAAAACGCTTCTCAAATACATCTGTAGTAGGATTGTTAAGACGAGTATATATGTTCCCAAGTTCTTTAAGTGCAAAAAGGTTTGCTGCATGTTCTACGTCGCGAAACTCATAAGCAGTAGTTTGGTAGATTGGAACTGCCATAGTCCCTTGAGTATCTTTTTCGTAACCTGCATGAAGTGCTGAAGTTTGTAAGTCCATAATATATTCCCTTAAATATAATAAAAATTAATTTGAGAATTTTATCACAGAACTCTTAATATTATTCTTGTATAACTGATGTCCCTGCTATAAGGTCGTGCAATGCGCGTTTGTCTTTTCTAATTCCAACCATAAAAAATCCAATTAAAAAAGCTAAAGTAGATACTATATAAGCAAGTGAACGAGTAACTGCTTGTTTATTATCTATATCTTTTAGAGTTGAAGCATCTACGATTTTAATTTTTAAATATTTTTTACCAGGAGTTGCACCACGCCATTTTCTCCAAAAAATTATAGATATAATTATGATAGAAAACTCAAAAAGAAGTTCCCATTTCATAGACATCTGAGGTTGATTTGTTAAAGCAAGTTTTGCATTTCCAGCCATTGCTGCTTGCATATTTTGCTGATATTGTGCAAAGTCAAACCATTCTCCGCCACTTAAAATATAGATAACAAT